>NZ_JBFREL010000019.1:0-111560 GCF_052114265.1 Paenibacillus sp. MCAF9 | reverse complement strand
TTGCGATTTAAACTTCATAGTAGAGCGTCCTCCTGGATGATGGAATTTTTAGGGCTATGACCCGTTGCGTACTTCCATCGTACCGAGGCGCTCGTTCTTATGCAAAGCGGAAATTTAACGCTCTACAGGAATGCTAACGGGACACGATAATTCAATAACACACACATGGATGAGCAGGCCTGCAGCGCCTGCTCATTTTTTTAAGCTGACGGGCAGAATAGCGCCACAATGCGAATTGACATAAAATCATGGTAATGATTCGGAAAACAGGAGGGGAATATTATAAGAATCCATATCATTGGTGGTGCTGGAAGTGGTAAGTCGTACATATCAGCATTGTTAAGTCAAGAAATCAATATCCCACATTACGATTTAGACGATATTTTTTGGGAAAATGATGCAGATGTTTATGGCGTAAAAGCTTCGGAGGAACTGCGAGACCAAAAGCTTATAGAAATCGTAAATCAAGATTCTTGGATCGTCGAAGGTGTATACAGATCTTGGGTAGAACCAAGTTTTTCAACTGCGGATAAGATTATCGTTCTTATGCCATCTTTGTCTGTCCAAGAAGCAAGAATATGGAAACGATATGAAGAACGTGTTTCAGGAGTTGCCGTAAGCCAAAAGCGGGAGACTTTCGAAGGTGTCAGGAACCTGATTGAGTGGAATAAAAAATATAATTCGGAAAAGCTACCCCATTTTATTGAAAATTGTGAGTACAAAGAAAAGATCATTACTGTTACCGATAATTTGGATATCCTTGAGTTGTTGCGAAATTGAACTAACGGGTAACGATAGTTCAATAAAAAAACGGAAGCAGTCGATCACAATGATCGGCTGCTTCATTACACTAACGGACAGGTTTGAGCAATGAAAAAGCTGCTTGGATACTGGGGCAGTGATACGGAATAATTGCTACTGGGTCAATTTATTATATTTTCAAAAAAAGCCATGGCTGCTCCTCCCATTACATAGCCAGATGCAAGCTATATGAGAGGATCGATACCGGAGATACCTTCCTTGTACAATCGCTAAGACCTAAGTGATAATAATAAATGAATAGCAGCAAGAATTCCCATCGGATAGATGATTAGACGAGAGAATGTATTTTTAAATTCGTTGCGGGAGTGCTTTTCGAAAAATAAGTGCAGGATCGCATGGATCATGAGAAAGATGTTTATCACCCAAAACGTAATCGTCTGATATTGGCTAAAAAGTAAAGCGAGTATGATGGTATACAGGGGGAGATGGATAAGGGTGAACACTTTATAGGCTTTTGCATCATCCATATCTTGTAGAACGAAAAATAGTTTCCATTCCGATCGTAGAATTGCATCCATTTCGTGCAGGAGAAATGGAAATTTCGTGAAGTTCGTAAATAAGACGATCTAGGAAATTCACTTAAAAACTTTTGTTATGGAGGTGTCTCATGGAGGATGAATTAAATCTCATAGAGGATGAAATAAAGCGAATTAAGAATAATCAATCGAAAATAATATTCTATTTCATGCTTTCGATTGCAATAATTGGATCAATGATAATATTGCTTCTGAATATCTATCGCTTTACTTTAGCTGATATCCTCACTTCTTTTTTTTCGCCATTTATTGAGATACAGGGTTATATTATTTTCTTGATTTGTTCACTGATTGTTTTTGTGTATTTTGTCGTAAGTAAATCCTTCAATATGGCAAGAAGAGGAATACCTTTTTTGTTGAATCTAATAATTTTTTTTTTGGTGTTAATTGTTCCTTCTACCTCAATAGTTTTAGATTTAGATTATCGCTTTAATAAGGAAGAAAGAGAAGCTGTAGTTCGAATGGTATTGGATGGCACACTGAAACCGAATGTATCTGATAATGAAAAATTGATTCGTTTGCCAGAGGAATATAAGAAACTTTCCAAAGGCGGTGGTGAGATCGTGGTTCAAGGATACGGACAGAGCGATCAAATTCTTTTTTTTGCCTATCGTGGAATATTAGGTAATATGGCTGGATTTATTTATACCGCTAATGATAGCGCCCCTGATGAAATGCTTTTTGGCGGAGACTTTATGGAAGTGAAAAAACTGAATAAGAATTGGTATTCGGTTAGAGCTACGTAAAATGGATTTCATATATGTTCACGCACCAGATCATTTTCACCGATCCTCATTCAGCAGAGGCATTTCGGGTTAACGGATATATACGACTGAAACAATCGTACTCGATATAACGTTCTTAAATGTGAGGTGATAATTCATGATCAAATGGATGTTAACATTAGCGGCAGCATTAGTGCTGATAGCGGGCTGCAGTGAGAAGTCGGGCAGATCTAGTGACAATATGACTGATCCTACTACTGCTCCTGCTCCGGGGGAGACGGTTACGCCGTTAGCGAAGCCGGAGGCGTTCCCCGCTGTGTCCAACCCTTATGATGCTGACCAAGCAGCGGAGAACGGCGATGTCGTGAACGTTCATGGGGAAATGTACAATCTCGACAAGTGGAAGCTGTTTCTTGCGAATCTAGATGTTGGCGTGCCGGATCAAGTGCGTATTACGCAGTATACGATTGAAGGTGACCCGATCTTCTATGAGCTAGTCTATGACGGGGCTGAAGTTATTACGTATACGTATGACAACTCGCGTGACGGGTTCGGCAGCAATACAGGTCGTCCGAGCACGTTGTGCCGAGGCATTGAGCTCGAGGAGGACAAGGAGCTGGGCTCCCATTACAAGCTAACCGGATGCGATTCTGAAACCAGTAATACGTTCTGGTTTACGAACGTAGAGTCGGAAGCTGAGCAGGGCAGCCAATAAGAACAATATACTCTTTCTTCATTAAGCTAATGATGAGCAGGCACTGCGGTAGCCTGCTCGTTTTATTAATCTAACGGTTGTTATGCTTGACAATATACTGTGAATTCATTAAATATTTTCGATAAAAATGATTTGTTAATTTTTCGAATTCCCATAAAACCATCTATTTTCTCCACCAAGCGCTTGTCGGAAATACCTTTGAGGCTAGCATAACAGTTTCGCCGATTTTTGGAGTTGCGATATTTACCTTTTGTTCTAATGCTGCTTTCGTGACCCGTTCTATGGGTTCGGTCCAGTAGTGGAAGGCTAGCGTGAACGCTCCCCAATGAATGGGAATCAAGAGCTGTCCTCTAAGATCAAGATGAGCTTGCACCGTTTCTTCAGGCTTCATATGAATCAAAAACCTCTCGTCGTATTGCCCGCATTCCAAAATTGTCAAGTCAAACGGTCCGTAAGTTTCTCCGATTTCCTTAAAGTGGGGCCCATAGCCGCTATCTCCGCTAAAGTAGACCTTCGTTTCGCCTCCGATGATTACCCATGAACACCACAGTGTAGAATTGCGGTTAAATAGCCCTCTTCCGGAGAAATGCCTCGCCGGCATACAAGCTAACGTAAGATCATCAATCACTAGCTCTTCATACCATTGGTGCTCGGAAATTTTTTCTGAAGCAATTCCCCATTTAAGCAAATGCCGACCTACTCCTAATGGTACGATAAATCGATTAACTTTGTCCTTTAGTTTACGAATTGAAGAATAGTCCAAATGATCATAGTGGTCATGGGATAAAATAATAGCATTAATTTCGGGGAAATCCTCTGGCTGAAGTGGTAGTTTATCGCTGTATCGTTTCGCACCAACCCAAGGAATTCGAGAGCCCAGCATGGGATCAAAAAGAAGTTTTTTATTCTCTATTTCAAGTAGAAACGCCGAATGGCCAAACCAAGTTATACGTGAAGCATCAGGTATAGTAATTTCGTCTGCTAACCGAAAAGTCTCTACATCAATATTGGCTGTAGGCTTTAGTTTCGCAGTTAATAATAGAGTATCCCTTAATAAACTGAATATTTTTGTTAAACCCATCCTCATATCTGTCGGAATCTGATTTTCATATTTTTTCATGGATATCCTCTTTCGTTCCTAAATCATCTTCGCTGCCATATTCATATCAATTCTATCAGGATCATATTTTTGATAGAATTGATATGCTATGATTGCCTCCTACGTGTCGATCCTTTAGTTAAACTTTGCTTTTAAAACCTATCCAACCGATCATTTGTGTAGGGCGCGCTTTAAAGCCGTATGATAACCTATCACAATACTCTGGCTGATTTCAGCGGCAGGGAAATACTCTTCAAAGCCGTGAAAACATCCGGGATATAAATGAAACTCTGTTGGTACTCCCGCCTGCGTAAGCCTTAATACATAATCGATAGTTTCATCACGAAACGGATCTAAGTCGCCAACGCATGTGTAAGTGGGTGGAAGTCCTGACAAATCTGTTGCACGCGCTGGAGCAGCATATTGCGATACTTCACCTATTTCCCCTAAATACATTTTCCATGCCAATTGGTTTTTTGTTTTGTTCCATACTCTTTCATCTGTTATTTCATTACTTGATTTAGTCATGTTGCGATCATCAATCATGGGGTAGAGGGGCATTTGAAAAAATATAGAAGGACCCTTTCGATCTCTTGCCAAAAGGGAGACAGCAGCTGTTAGTCCACCTCCGGCACTAGGTCCGACTACTGCAATTCTAGTTGAATCAACCCCTAGTTCCTCAGCATTTTCAGAGAACCAATTGAGTGCAGCATAGCAGTCTTCGAGTGGGGCTGGAAAAGGATGTTCTGGAGCCAGTCGATAATCAACTGAAACAATGACGCAATTGATTTCGGATACTAGTTGCTGCAAAGTAGGGTCCATCATATCAGCAGATCCAAGAATATAGCCGCCACCATGAATATATAGTACACCAGGAAGGATTTCATCCTTGACTCTTGGTTCATAAATTTTGATCCGAACATCTGGATCCCCGTTTGCTCCTGGAATATGTTTCTCTGATGTTAAAACGGCATCATTAATGGGCAGAGATCCAGCTATACCAGCAAACATCTCATACATTTCGTTCCTTTTTGCAACTAAATTCTCTTGGGTATATATGACTTCCGGCATATGTGAAAAAATTTCTTTTATTTCCGGGTTTACTTTTTTCTCCACAATCCAACCATCCTTCGGTTATAGTTTTACGAAAGCGTTTCTCAATGTCCACTCTTTACTTTAATCAGGCATGTATCGTGCTCATCATTTTAAAGCTTAGGTTTATTAAACATTAATTTCCTTGCCTATTTCTCCATGCTGTTTGCCCCATTAGTTCACGTATGGTAGTCATGTACGTTTCTTCCGACGTGGTCCATCTGAGTCTGGCAGTTTCTTCTGCATCTGGACCTGCAAGAAAACGTAATTGGTCAGACTCATCGCTGACAGCAGTGTAAATCTGATCGGCAACCTGGTTCTCATCTGCATTGTCAAATGGATAGTTCATCATAGATTGCATCATGTGATCAAAATAAGGCTTGTACGATTGTGGAAAGGACGCATCTTGGGATGCGGACATGGTGTTTGACGCAAAGCTCGTCGTTCGCATGGCTCCTGGTTCCACCAGTTTGACAGAGATATTTTGCGATTCAAGCTCGTACGCTAGGGATTCCGACAATCCTTCGATTGCATGTTTTGTCGCGGTATATATTGTCAGAAGTGGATTTGACGTAAAGCCCAAATTCGAAGTGATATTTACAATGGTTCCGCCGTCTTGCCCTCGAAAATAAGGTGTAATAGCCTGAATGACGTTTATGGTACCGAAGACATTGGTTTCAAAAACCCCGCGGATAGCATTCATAGGTGTTGTTTCAAGCACCGAGAGGATACTAACGCCAGCGTTGTTTACAACGGCATCTATCTGGCCAAACCGCTCAATCCCTGCCTCAATCGCGGACGATATACTAGTAACATTTGTGACGTCGAGCTCAGTTACAAAAATTCGTTCGGGATATTCCGCTGTCAAACTATGATCGGGTTTGCGCATCGTCGCAACCACGTTCCACCCCTCATGTGCAAATTTCCTGGCTGTAGTATTTCCTAATCCAGTCGAACACCCTGTAATCAACACCGTTTTTATCATAGGACAATCTCCTTCAGATATTTTATTGTTATTCAATCTTAGAATACTCGGTTAAAGTGGCTCTAAGTCAATTCCATATAGCTACTCCTTATTGGTAAAGGATTGTAATTGACGCGTTGTAATGTCTGAATATAAAATAGGTTAGAGTAACTCTAACTACACAGGCGGTGTATGATATCATATGGGTTATACTATGAAGGAAATTTCGAAAAAAATGGGCATTACCCCCTACACTCTTCGTTTCTATGAGAAAGAAGGCGTTTTGCCAATTGCTGACCGAGACGCGAATGGGGTTCGCATGTTTAATGAACACTACATCGACTGTATTGAGACGGTACAAGCCCTGCGTTCAACAGGTTTACCACTAGCAGAAATAAAACAATATGTTGAGCTGTATAAGATGGGGGATAGTACTTTGCAACAAAGGAAGAAGTTGCTGGTACTTCAGAGAAGCAAAGTAGAGGATCAAATAACACTTTTATTAAAAACAATGGAAAAGATCAATTACAAGCTGGCTTTAATCGATGCCCAAGATAATAAGTTTGCAAAGCTGCCATAATATGAAGGTCAGTTTGAATCGTATCCTTTTTAAAGCATAGTGGAATTCATGGTACAAAGTGGAATCGACTGGATATTACAAATCCAATCGATTACTAACTGATAGAAATGATCCGGAATATGAACTAACTGAAAGCAAATCAATTAAATCAGAACATTATTTAAATTATTTTCATCTCCAACTCGTAGTTTCACCTGATAATAAATGGATTGTTGATAATGGATGGGTGTGGCACCCTGCGGGGTGTGTGACAGGTTGGAGCATTCTTGAATGGATAGAAAATCGATGGGAATCGGAAGATGGAATGAGCAAAAAAAATCTCTGGAGTGGAAAAGAGGATTGGAACGATCCATTATGTTGGGTAAGTGATAACGAGATTGGATTAGTAGGTAGAAACAATTATGATTTCATTGATGAGGATGAGCCACATGGGTGGATTTTCAGAGCGATTAATCTGGAAACAGGAAATGTAGCTAAGGAGTTTCCAATATCGTCAGGTAATATTTTTATGGATACATATTTGTTCTCTTGTTTAAAGGAAACAGGAATGAAAATATATGATATAAATAGTGGACTTGTACTGTTCGAAGACGAGAAAATAAATCCATGCAACTATCATCATAAATCAAAAGAGTTTATTGGTTTTGATAATGAAAAAATAATGATCTATAAGTTAATCGAAGAAGAATGTAAAGCAGCTAACACAGACACATCTGAGAGGCTTAGTTCGTCGGATAGCAGTAAATTAAGAGGCAGCCGATGACAACGATCTGCTGCCTCTTGATCGTAGACCTAACAGTGCTAAAAGTAAATAATAATTCATAACTGGAATTGTCCGAATGATTAGCTCAGTCCAATTCTGCGCGAGTGAATAGATCGTAAATAAGCACCTCATCCTCACAGGCGAATTTGAACGCCCATGCGAACTGTTCTAATACGGGTCCATTATTCGAGTAGGCACAGAACATGTCTGCTTCCGGGTCAAAATTGATCGTTTCCGCGAGTTCCGGCATCCGCTCATTCAAGAACACCGCCGCCAGTGAAGCCCAATCGTATCCGTTGCCTTCGAACCCCTCGTCCGCCCGGGTGTCGAATAGTTCGGTCAAATAGCTGCCGACCGTCAGAATGACAGATTTGCCGCCATTATTTTGTTTCACGATGATAAAGGGGGCCACATCCTTCGTTTCTCCTGCAGCTGACAATAACTGTGCAGCTTCTGCTTCCGCTGAAAGCTTTGCTATAACCGCACTGCGTGCCTCGTCCGTGAAGCGGAGAACCTTGTTCTCCTCAACGATAAGACCTTCCGCGATCCGCCCATCCAGCCAATCGCTGATGAAGCCAGGAGCGTACCCTCCTTGGCTGAATTCACCGCCGAAAGCGATCATTTGCTCATAGGTATCCAGATACTGCTGACGGCTGGTAGTCGGGTAAGCGTTGGTGTATAGCCAGAACTGGACATCGTACATGAGATGAGACCGCTCATCCGCATGAAATGAGAAATGGTTCTTCTCCTGGACGATCCGGGTACAGACACTGCGTATTTTGGACTCCAGCTCGTCAACCTCAGAGGCCAGACCGCAGAGTTCCGCGAGCAGTGGAGAGAATTTTCCTTCAGCCACTTTGCGCAAATCGTTCTCTTTATCTTCTTCAGTAGTGTCATAATCCTCATCATTCACCAGACCACGGATGAACGACTCGAAGTTGGGTGCCAGGAATGTGATCTCGTAATCATCTTCCTGATCGACATGAATGACTTCAGGTTCGCCGTCCTTCCCACAGCGACGGTAGTCAAGCATCACAACATCGTGCCCTGCCGAAGGGCAATCACAGATTACCACGCCGATATCCGGATAACCCCATTCTTCAATCATGAACGGACTGCCGAGATCACCGCAGATAGAGTAGCTTTTGTCGCGTCCGATCCCCATAATTCCTGTTATAGCAATATGATCCTCAGCCCAAGAGGTAGCTTCATCTGTCGGAAAGGATGTATTATGGGGAATGCCACCGTTCTGATGCTTCATCAGTGCGATGTAGGCTGCCGGTAGCTTATAGCCAAGTTCTTCTTCTACAGAAGAAATCAACTCATCTGTAGGCGGATCAGAGACATATTGTTCTCTAGCATATTTACTGTCTTCCCAGAAGCTATCGAGATCCATACCTTCAAAAGGGATCGCTCCCTGGTCTTTCTTTTGTTTGCTGAGTGTGCGCTGGGATTCAGCTTTTTGTTGTTTTTGCCATTTGCTATGGCTCCAGTCTAACAATCTGGCTGAATGCTGATCGTTAGGATCCAGCTCTAGCGCGGTGCTTAGCACGCCTGCCGCTTCCTCATACCGCTTCATATAATAGTAGGAATAGCCTACGCGAAAATGCCACAACGGATCATTTTTTCCCTGGTCAGCAATGATAGCAAACTGTTCCAGTGCTTTTTTATACAAACTCAGATTGTTATAAGCCCGACCCATGCTGCTGATCATATCGTAATCTCTGTCCGCTGGAGGAATCTTCATCAGAGTATCTACGATCTGCTGGTGTTCGTCGTCTTCGTGCCACTGCAATATCTGTGCGCTTAGCTCTTGTTCCATCGTTGCCGTCTGCCTCCTAAGTAAAATATGATTTTCTCTATTTTACCAGAGAGAAAGCTATGAATGGAAATGTTTAGCGTCAAGTCAATACGGAGTCTGCGTCGGTCTGCCCCAAAAGGGCAGTATACAGCTATAGGAAATTAGTGGTAATCTAGTTTTGTTATTTTAAAAAAGGGGAGGACGATATAGTGGCTCCAAAACATATAGTTTCTGCGGCAACAATTGTAGTTAATGAGCGTAACGAAATATTATTGATAAAAGGACCTAAACGAGGATGGGAAATGCCAGGAGGGCAGGTTGAAGAAGGTGAATCATTGAAAGATGCAGCGATAAGGGAAACAAAGGAAGAGAGCGGTATAGATATAGAAGTGACAAAGTTTTGTGGTATTTTTCAAAATGTAAGTAGTAGTATTTGTAACACTTTATTTTTAGGTAGACCGGTCGGAGGAGAATTAACAACTACCGCTGAGTCTTTAGAAGTAGGTTTTTTTCCAATCGAAACAGCATTAGAGATGGTAAGTTGGGGGAATTTCAAGCAAAGAATTGAGCTTTGCTTGAATGAAGAACTTCATCCTTTTTATGTTGAATTTTCCATTCCGCTTAATGATTGCTAGAGTGACATAAGTTTTTTCCGTCGGAACTAAGGGTAAGTATGCTTTATTGGTCGTTGAAAGAACGATCTTAGTATGACACGGTGTTACAAAGGACTTAAAGTTGGTAATCGAATAGCAAAAAGCCATCGTTTTGATCAAACTAAACGATGGCTTTTTTTCTTTTCATCAGGTCCGGTTTAAGTGGATATAAAAGATCATTGCGAGTTATAAAGTAGAAATGTCAATAACGAACCGATACCGCACATCACTTTTGAGAACACGCTCATACGATTCTTCGACTTGGTCTGCACTTATCACTTCAATCATAGGGGAAATACCGTGTTCAGCTGCGAAATCAAGCATTTCCTGTGTTTCACGAATTCCACCAACGAGTGAACCTGAAATGCTGCGACGACCCATAATTAAGGAAAATACATGATACTTATCTGGTTCGGCTGGCGCACCAACATTTACAAGTGTCCCATCAACGCGCAGTAGTGATAAATACGCATCAACATCCAGATTTGCAGACACGGTGTTTAAGATCAGATCAAAACGACCCGCTAATTCTTTAAATGTAGCAGGTTCACTTGTAGCAAAGTAATGATCTGCGCCAAATTTTAATGCTTCTTCTTTCTTATCAATAGAGCGACTCAATACTGTTATTTCAGCACCCATGGCATGAGCAAATTGGACAGCTACGTGGCCAAGACCTCCCATTCCGACAATGGCAACCTTCTTACCTGGGCCAGTATTCCAGTGTTTTAAAGGAGAGAATGTCGTAATGCCGGCACATAATAGTGGACTTGCCACATCCATATCCAGACCGTCAGGGATACGGACAACAAACCCTTCCTTTACAACGATTTTTTGGCTATATCCTCCGTATGTCGGATTACCATCATAGTCTAGACCGTTATATGTGTTGACTACACCCTTCGTACAATATTGCTCTTCTCCACTGAGACAATATTCGCATTCTCCGCAGGAATCAACAAAGCAGCCAACGCCAACGCGGTCGCCAACAACAAACTTGGTGACTTCTGTCCCTACTGCTTCTACGACTCCGGCAATTTCATGACCAGGAACCATGGGGAATATTCCGCCGCCCCATTCACCGAATGCACTGTGAATATCAGAGTGGCAAATGCCGCTAAACTTAATATCTATTAAGATATCGTTTGACCGTAAATCTCTTCGCTCAATAATGATCTTTTCAAATGGTGCTTTTGCACTTGGGACACTTAGAACACGTGTCGTAGAAATGTTTTTATGATTATTACACATAATAGATAATACAATCCTTTCTTTGATAAAATAATAAGTTGATTGAACTTATTTTAATAGCAAGATTAGCTTAATCCTTAATGTGGACTTTAAGGCAAGGACTTTTTGAAAATTATTAAAAAAGTTCTTATTTAAGATTCTCTTTGTAGTACTTCTTTTCTAATACATCGTAGTATTCTATTTTCAAATCAATTTTTATAAAAGCGTTATCCAAGTCTCGTTGTTTCTCCATCATTTTCTCTTTATGCTTTTCAAATATCTGTTTGCGTTGCGAGGCTGTGCTATCTCCTACTTTTGTTAACTCCACTATTGCACGTAACTCTGAAAGAGGGATGTCAGTTTTCCGTAAACATACAATAAGCTCTAACCATAATAAATCTGCTTCGTTAAAAATACGGTTTCCATTTTCATCCCTTTTTATAAAAGGTAAAAGACCTTCTTGTTCATAATATCGGAGTGTATGTGCAGGCAAACCTATCTTATCTGCTGCTTCTTTGATATGAATTTCCATTTGAATCCTCCATAAATCCTTATAATTATTTTGCTCTTATTAATGTGATCATCAGTTAGGTTTTATTATAGACCTTAAAGTGCACTTTAATGCAACAGCGCTTTCTCATCTTGTTCTAGTGATTTTAGAATATCGCTTGACTTAAAGTCGGCTTTAAGAGTTATTGTTGCTTTGTTTAGAAAATAGTAAAGATAAAAGGAAGGCTGGAGATGCTTTTTATGGATAAACGAAGTAATTTGCTTATATTTATATTGGCGGTAGGAGTTTTCGGTATTTTGAATACTGAAATGGGTGTTATTGGTATATTGCCTTTGATTGCTGATTATTATGATGTCAGTGTATCAAAAGCTGGATTGTTTGTGAGTCTCTTTGCACTTGTGGTTGCAATTTCTGCTCCAAGCATGCCGCTATTGTTTTCAGGAATAAATCGCAAAAAGGCAATGTTACTTGTACTTGGTGTGTTTGTTTTGGGTAACTTAGTCTCGATAATTGCATCTAACTTTACAATTGCATTAATTGCTCGTGTGATCCCAGCTATTTTTCATCCCATTTATTGTTCAATGGCATTGACAGTAGCTGCTAACTCAGTAAGCAATGAAAAAGCTCCAAAAGCTGTTTCCAAAATAATGTTGGGAGTATCTGCAGGTATGGTACTTGGTGTGCCAATTACTAGTTTTATAGCTAGTGAAACTTCGTTTGAAATGGCCATGTTATTCTTTGCTATCATTAATGCTTTAACATTCCTTGCTACATTGCTATTTGTACCATCTATGCCTGTTAAGGAAAGACTCACTTACGGATCACAGTTAAGCGTATTAAAAAATTCCATTACTTGGATTTCCATTGCCGCAGTTGTTTTTATAAATTCAGCAATATTTGGGGTTTACAGTTACCTTRCTGAGTATCTTGAAACCATTACTAATATTTCAGGAAAAACGATTAGTTTAATGTTAGTAGTATACGGTGGGGCAAATGTTATTGGAAACATTGTGGCTGGGAAGTTACTTACTAAAAATGCCATCAAAACAGTAGCAATTTTTCCTTTCACATTAGGAGCAGTTTACATCTTGTTATTCTCATTTGGACAGTTCACTGTACCTATGGCTATCATTACTTTGGTTTGGGGAATATTAGCTGGTATTGGAGGTAATATAGCTCAATATTGGATCACGTCCGCAGCTCCCAAAGCTCCTGATTTCGCTAATGGATTATTTTTATCATCTGCTAATATAGGAACAACAATTGGTACAGCTGTAGGTGGATTATTTATATCAATAATCGGTACACAATACATTGTAGTAGGGGGATTACTATCATTGATATTGGGTGCGGTGTGTATTTTGCTAAGAAACAACATATTTAGTCCTAGAAAACAAGTTTCTATAGAAGAAATTTAATCCTGATTTTCAAAAATCTATAAACAGACGATTTTTTTTTAAAAATGCCATTCGAAAGCTGATTTCTTTTTTTACATCTATGGCTTACTAGGAGAAATAATCAATAGTATACCAAACGGCCGATTCCACTTAAAAAAATGCAATCTCTCTTCGCGTTGTGCTGTGAGATGTGGGTGGGTTGACCGCCATGAGCATATGTGGAGATCCAAAGGTTCAATCAACTTTACCGAACTATCCACTTTTTATAGGAAGGTGGTCTAAGTAGAGACTTTTCGTGCTTTTACCAGCCCTATAATTTTCTTCATTCACAACTTCGTTCCATCTAGATGCTATTTGAGAAGAAGAATACTTGGTCAAAATCTAAGAAAACGTGAGCATATAAGAGAAAAGCGATTCTCCATATAGGGATGTTAGCATGGAAATGATCAAATCAAAAACATGAAATTAGAAAACCGCAAGTTACACTTTTTGGATAAAAGTAAATGAAATATAATGTCCTAGGATCGACTCACTAAATGAAAGTAAGAAATACTAGGAGAGTGACGTGAGATGAACAGTAAAGAAAGCTTTTCGAACCGGGTTGATTCATATTTGAAGTATCGCCCGAGCTATCCGAAAGAGGCTGTTGATTATTTGTACGACTACGTCGGTTTACGTTCGAACAGTAAAATAGCTGACATCGGTTCCGGTACAGGCATCTTTTCAAAACTACTTCTGGAACGCGGAAGCTATGTGATTGCGGTCGAGCCGAATCAGGCAATGCGGGTAGCCGCCGAGCAAATGTTAGAAAGCAATCCGAACTTTCAGAGTATACCAGGTTCTGCAGAATCTACTGGATTACCTGATCAGACGGTTGAGTTTATTGTCTGCTCACAAGCGTTTCACTGGTTTGATCGCTTAGCAGCGCAAACCGAGTTTTGTAGAATTCTACAGCCGGGCGGGAGAGTAATACTAATCTGGAATTCCCGTATTACAAGCGGTACTACATTTCGTGAAGAGTACGATCAACTGCTCCATACATACGGAACCGACTACGTAAAAGTTAATCATAAAAACATTTCCCAGTCGATGCTTCACTCTTTTTTCAAGGAAGGTACGATGCATGAGGTGCGATTCAGAATGAGCCAGGAGTTTGATTTCGAGGGCTTGAGAGGCCGGTTGCTATCATCTTCCTACAGTCCTGTACCTGGGCATCCCAATTACAAACCGATGATGACGGAACTGCGAAATCTATTTGCTAGGAATAATCAGGATGGTTTTGTTCTATTCGATTATGAAACTGAAATATTTTGGGGAGAAGTATAGATCAAACTTCGATTATAGAGAATCATTGTGCTAATGGGGAACGCTAAATATATTAAAACTTCTCATTAAAAGCAACTCTAGAATTATGAGGTTTAATGGGAAGTTTTATTATGAATTTAGATGAATTGTGGAGACTGTATGTAGTCGATAAGCAGATTAAGGGATTTAGTCCAAACACACTAAAAGCATACGCCTTACAGTTACAGATGCTGGTTTCTGAATTCGGCTATCCCCACGATCAGGTGCTCATTAAAGCTTGTATTTGACCCATTAATTAACGGCACTTTTTTCAAAATAATAGCCGCTGTTACTCAAATAAAGGGCAGTACAACTTAATATTGAACTTAAAAAAAGGAACATTTTATTATCGATGTGCGTCTATATTTACGTGAACAATGATCTCCAGTACAGGGAGTTAATTCCTGTTTTAACGGTCTTTTTGGAAAGGAGTGCTCGAATGAAAAATTTTGGGATTAATAGCTACCACTTTTATTTTTGATAAAAGGAGCTTTTAAGATGAAAAAGGTATTATCAGCATTTGTCATGGCATTGATTCTAATTATTACATCGTCGACTACATATGCAGCAGATACAGACTTCAAAATAAAAGTTGACGGTTTTGTTATTGCATCCGTTGTGAAACCCGAAATTAAGAACAATCGTATAATGGTGCCGTTACGTGTTATTAGTGAAAATTTGGGAGCTAAGGTCAATTGGTCAAATTCTGAAATTACACTTACTAAAAGCAAAATAAAAGTAACATTAAAACTAAACAGCAGTACAGCAGTCATAAACGGTAAAACGGTACTGCTTGATGTAAAACCATTTTTAAAAAATAATCACACAATCGTTCCACTTCGCTTTATTTCAGAAGCATTTGGCTGCACAGTCAATTACAAAAACTCCATCGTAACCGTTGATACCGAGCCATTAGTCATAGATGGTATAAAAGTGAAAGCATTGCAGCATGAATACCATATGACTATGGGTGGCGTAGAGCAACAAATCAAAGTGAATGCTTATTACGAAGCAATTTATACTATTTTTGTAGAAAACAAAGGCAGCAAGGTCGAAGCTCCAGTTGATTACTCGTGGCAGATTCAACTCGTCCAAGCTGGAGCATATTATAAAAATGCGCAATATGATTTTTTAGATCAAAAAGGGAAAAGCATCAAACGTTTTGATATTTACTCATTAATGGAATCTTATCCAGCTGGACCTTTGACAAACTCCCCAAAAGTTTTGTTGTATGACGATACGGAAAAACAATGGTATTTGTTTAGCTATACCGCAAGTCAATCTATTAATCAATTAATGGATACCGCGTCAATGAACGGTTTTCTAACGATTATCAGTAACACGGTCGCATAGACATATAAAATTCTTTTATTGTTTTACTGACGGAGAACGATAGTTGAATAATACTCAATGTTGAGCAGGTGAGTGTTAGCCTAGTATGTGTCTATCAACCATCTCTACTTCTAGTTTGAGTTCAATAACTAAAAGGAGTCTAAGAATGACAAAAACGCAACTGCTACTCGCTGTTCAACTGCTGGTTTTCGTTCTTGCCGGTTGCTCTGATAACCAGGAAGATATCACCTCAAAGAATGACCCAACCAACGTATCTGTTTCGCCTACCCAGAATATCGAAAACACCATTGATTCTGGGGAACATTCGAAATCAAGCCAACCAAATTCAATGATCGAAAACGGCATCTCCAATTTGGAATTGACCCTGCCGAAGGGATGGAGCCTGAATATGGAAGACCACTTTGGCGCATCCCTCACCGACGAGAATGGAATCAATCTCGGAAGTGTTGTCATGTACCCGTTTACTGACGATTTCAGCTTTAAAATGTATAAGCCGAACCATAGTGAAATTACAGATGAAGAAGAAATTGATACTTCCATCGGAAGCGGCAAGCTGTATACGCTTGACGCGGACAACGGTACGGCAGCCTCAGGCCTGACCGGTACGCATGACGTCTATTTCGCAGTCATACCTATTCAAGACAAAATAATATATGTATTGGAATTCACGAAGCATGATAAAGAGGCATCTACCAAAAAACAATTTATCAGTTTACTGGACGGATTGCGGTTAAAAAAGTGAATGTCAGCCAATCTGGACCTTTTGGAAATGAAGTAATCCTTTTTATAATCAGTGGACTGTAGATCTTGGATCAAAGTACATTCATTAAATATGCTAATGGAGAACATGCAACCAATATTTCATTAAACTAACGGGCAGAAGAGTGTGGTGGGCAATTTATTATCGCTCTTTCTTATGCCAGAGTAACACATTCGCTTCACCTACAATATGATGAGTCTAGAAATCTAAAGAGGTGAGTCAATGGCAGTCGTAAAAGCAAGGCAACAGGATATTAACATGTTGGCAAGGTTGCTTCGAGCTGAAGCGGAGACCGAAGGCGAAATGGGAATGCTGCTTGTTGGAAATGTTGGCATTAACCGAATAAGAGGGAATTGCTCCGATTTTAAAAATATCCGGACAATTCCCCAAATGATCAACCAGGAGCATGCGTTCGAAGCGTTGCAACATAGTTTGTACTATCAAAATGCAAGAGACAGGGAACGCCGTCTGGCGCAACGGGCAGTGAATGGGGAGCGGAATTGGCCAGCCAAATTCTCCCTATGGTATTTCCGTCCAGGATCATTCGAAAATCCCGGTCCATGTCCGCCAACTTGGTATAATCAGCCGCTCGCAGGACGTTGGAAGAAGCACTGCTTTTATGAACCGACCGGGGAAGAATGTGAAAATATCTATAATACGTTTTAGTTTTAAAAATGCAAAGAGCTCATTAGTATCTCATAACCTGACTTGTCACAGCCATGTGTCGGTTGACAACAACTTTATCTCATTAAGTGCCGCGTAAATCGCGGCTTTTTTTGTGTTTCGTAGAATAAAGTCATTGTCGTGTTAGAAATTGAACTGACGAATAACTATAGCTTAACATTAACAAAGACAAGGCTTCCGGTATGTTAAACGGCAGCCTCGTTGAGCTAACGGCCAGGATACTTGAATTTGAATCATTTGGCGAATAATATTAGAATTAATAAATTATAATTACTTAGATACTGGAGAATGTAACAATGCAAATTCGTGAGATTGAAGAAAAGGACAATCAAACAATAGAGCGAATTATTAGACGCTCGTTGGAATCGTTTAACCTAAACATTCCGGGAACAGCATATTTTGACCCTCAACTCAGCAGTCTGGCACAATATTACAAGGAACAACCAAATTCAAAGTACTGGGTTGTAGTGAATGAACAAAACGAAGTGGTAGGCGGTGTGGGGATTGCACCTTTTGGGCGGAATCCGGGAATTTGTGAATTGCAAAAGCTATACATTACACCGGAAGCTCAAGGTATGGGTCTGTCGAATGATCTTATGAAAGTAGCACTCGACTTCGCCAAGCAACACTATACACATTGTTACTTAGAAACATTGAAGAAACTTCAAGCAGCAAACCTCCTCTACATTAAATTAGGTTTCCAACAACTTGAAAAACCATTAAATGGTTCAGAGCATAATGCTACAGACGCTTGGTTTATAAAAGATTTATCGATTATGGATTAGTGCATTATCCCGAAGGTGATGTTAGCACCTGGCTGGAGATTTTTGGGACGATAGTTCAATGAACTTCCAGATTTAATTAATTTAAAATAAAAAAAGTGATTCAGCTATTGGAACACGTTAGAGTGAAAACAATGAGTAGTCTGCCGCAGCAGCTGCTCATTGTTTTTTCTGTTACTCTTCGGTTGTTTTTCATTTTGAGGAGAATCTTACTGATCATGTGGACTACCAGGAGGCTGCGAAAATTGCCTGCTGTTCAGAATATCATTTTACACGGATGTTCTCATTTCTTGCAGGCATTACTCTGTCGGAATACATCCGCCGAAGACGCTTAACTTTGGCAGCACTCGAGCTAAGCCACAGTGACATCAAGATCATCGATGCTGCGATGAAATACGGATATACTTCGCCGGATTCCTTTGCTAGGGCTTTCCAAAGCATGCATGGAATTAATCCCTCGGAAGCCCGAATCCATGGACAGTCCCTCAAAGCCTTCCCGCGGATGACGTTTCAACTGACTATCAAAGGAGGAAGTGAAATGAATTACCGTATTGAAGACAAAGAGGCTTTTCGCATCGTAGGAATCAAAAAAAGAGTGCCAATCGTATTTCAAGGGGTGAATCCGGAGATTGCAGCGATGTTTGAAGGACTCACCCCAGAAATGATTGATAAGATTAAGAGTTATTCGAATGTTCAACCGTCAGGACTAATCAGTGCATCCACGAATTTTAGTGAAGAGCGGTTTGAGGAGAAAGGAGAGCTCGATCATTACATTGGGGCGGCCACAACGAAAGATGGAGATGGCTTCGCCCAGTTGGAGGAGCAAGCCTCTACATGGGCTGTATTCACAGTTGTTGGCCCTTTTCCGAGTGCACTTCAAGAGACCTGGGGACGTATTTATTCCGAATGGTTTCCATCTGCGGAATATGAGTTAAGTGATGGGCCGGAAATGCTCTGGCATGAGCACAAAGATGTAGCATCACCGCAATTTAAAAGCGAAATATGGATACCTATTATAAAGAAATAAGCAGCGGCAGCGTTTAATGAAGTAACGGAGAACTATAATTAAATGATACAGTGATGAGCAGGTACTACGGTAGCCTGCTCGTTTCATTATTCTAACGGGCAAGATAGTGGGATTATTCCTAGGGGAAAACGTAAGATATTAATATCATTTTTGTGAAAAAAGGGGTGATTTAGTGGTTTTATTAGGAATATTTGCAGGTCTATTTTCGATTTTTTTCTTATTTTTATTAGTTTTTGGTCTTATACAATGCAAGAAAAATCACTTCATTGCAGGCTTTTACTTCTTTCTTATTATTTTATTATTGAAGATCTATGATTTTATTGCACCTTTTACAATAAGTCGACTCATTAATTCTTATGATGCGAACCGTACTACATTACCGCTTGGAATGACATTTGGAGAGATGATCACAATACTGAATATCATCCCTAGAATCATAGAAGTTGTTGCTTTTATCTTTCTAGTTGTCGGACTGTATCGAGTGTGGAAATCTAAGACACTAAAGCTATGAAACTGAGATAATTGATTGTGCTATCGGGGAGGATCGTTTATTGAATGTGCGAAATGCTTAAAATGTTAGTTGTTTACTCAGTTTGCAAGGAGCATGATCTGATCATAAAATAAGCTTTGTTTCAAGGAGGAAAAACATGGATTACACTTCACCAATTGATGCGGCGTTAAAGGTGAAACGATGGCCTAAAGCTACAATAGCGACGGGTCGTCGTCATACCGTTGGTCTTAAATCGGACGGAACGGTGACGACAGTGGGTGATAATAAATATGGCCAATGTGATGTGAGCGGCTGGAGCGATATTGTGGCGATTGCGGCAGGTAATGTTCATAGGGCAACGAACACAGGTAATGCGCATACAATCGGGCTTAAATCTGATGGCACGGTGGTTGCTGTGGGCGATAATGAATATGGCCAATGCGATGTAAGCAGCTGGCGTGGCATTAAACTGCCGGGCAATTAGTTTCAATTTTGATAATACATATAAAGTTTTAAGTCGGTGGCACGTCTGCGTGGAATGTTTCATGCACCCATGTGTGATAAAATTTGGGTATGATTATGGAGAAATATGAGAGAATGCAGGTGAGAGATTGAACTATATTTTCATTAAACGATTTGGAATATTAGTAGCAAGTCTTTGCATCTGGTTTATCATTCATACTACTTTCGTGATAATAGATGGGTTGAATGATGAATTGAAACCAGTTGACGCAGCTGTAGTATTAGGAAATAAAGTAGAAGTTAATGGACAGCCTTCTGAGCGGTTAAAAGCAAGATTAGATAAGTCCGTAGAGCTTTATAATGGGGGCTACTTTACTTTTATCATTGTAAGTGGCGGTATTGGTAAGGAAGGTTTCGATGAAGCAAAGGTTATGAAATCTTACTTAATAGATAAAGGGTTACCGGAAGATAAAATTATAGAAGATAATAATGGGTACAACTCATATATGACAGCCCAAAATACGAGCAAGATTATGGATGAATTAGAATTAGACTCTGTTATGGTTATTACTCAATATTTTCATGTATCTAGAACAAAATTAGCGTTTAGAAAAATGGATATTAAAGAAGTGTACTCAGCTCATGCCAAAGTCTTTGAGTTTAGAGATATTTACTCCTTAATACGAGAATTCCCAGCATATTATAAGTATCTCTTAAAATAATGAAATAAATAAAATGATAACCTTACCTGCATTCAAGTAGGAAGGAATCAGCTTCACAACTCGTTAAGTTAACTGGCAGATTAACGCTATAAACCTATTAGGATTAGTATGCTTAAGCAAAAAAAAGTATTCTCATGAATTCTTTGATGTAATTAAATACAAATTCCACTTCAGTTAATCCATTTTCTATACATATTTTTAATAGTATATTGAGGTAAATAAAGTGATTATTCACTTTGATAAATCCGAAATTGTTTTGTTGTTATCATTTTATGGCTTCGTAAGAATTGCAAAACCATCGAAATATGGGAGTTTAAAACAGATGTTGTGCCGTAGTTAGTTTTATGAAAGGAAGGTATAGGGGTGAGTATTTATTACGCTTCAAGCAAAGAGGATATCACTAAGGATGCACTCCAAGAGTTATTTCTTTCGGTAGAATGGGAGTCTGGCAAGTATCCAAACGAGCTTTTACAAGCAATCGGAGGGTCTCATTCAATTGTTACCGCTTGGGAAGAAGGAAAGCTTGTCGGTTTAATAAATGCTTTGTCAGATGGTGTTTTAACGGTATATTTTCATTATATGCTTATTCATCCGAGTTATCAGAGTATAGGTATAGGTAAGGAAATGATGAATATAATGCTTGATAGATATAAAGGGTGTAAAACAAAAGTATTAATTTCTTATCCTCATGCAGTGGATTTCTATAATAAATTTGGCTTTAATACAGAGGATGGAGCTACACCAATGTTTATCTCAGAGTTGATATGATTGAAATAACAGTGAACATTAGTTCAATAATTAAAGGGCTGGCCGTGAGGTAGCCCTTTGTTCAACTAACGGACAGAATAGTTTAATTACTTCACGAATACTTTAAGTATGGAGAATATGCATAGTTTGTACAAGAGACGTTATATGAAAGGAAAGTAATATTTAAACTAAGGAGCGAATATGTGTGATCATTCAATCTATCACAATTTTATGGGACAAAAAGGTCAGAGGAGCTCCATACTCTACTTTGAGAAATAGATTTAGCAAGTCGTTCTCGATTCCAGATAAGCTGATAAATTATATTGGAAGCACCACAATTCCTTTTCAKGAAATACTAATTATTCAAAATAAAAATGGATTTGAAATTGAAAGTAATAAAGTCGAGTATCTTGACTCACATCGAAATGATTGGAAGATAGCTAGTACTGAAATACAAAACAAGGATGACGAACTACAAGTATATTTTAAGTATTCTGATTCTTGTGGCAAGCCTGTTCGTTATGATTCAAGATATCATTACTTATCTGAAAAGGCGTTTATACTTCAAAGTAGTGAATATGGAAGGATTACCTATAACGGTAGATTAGTACACAATGATACAGGAGATTGGATTTATCAGTTAAAGATATTGAACATTTATAATGGTCATAGTGATGACAATGAGGCTTTAACAAAGATATCACCTTCGAAAGATTATAAACAAATAGAAGTGCTTTTTTAGTATTTTACGAAGGCATTCCTATCATATAACACCATGTTCATGCTTCGAGCCATTCGGCTCTCGGACCGGTAAATTTAGAAGTTGATTCGAAGATGACATTGGCAGTAGCAGGGAATTGGAATCAGACGAACATACCCTCACCGCATTACGATCGAACCATTGAGCTAACGGACACGTTAGTTCAATGAAATAGCGACAGTCTAGGACTCTTTGTTTTCTCGTCCTTGGCTGTCGCTATTTCAATTTCTAAGTTCAGACCAAAACTTATTTACGGAGTCTTTCGATATGACAACTCGCAAAATCTTGTGGAATAAAGACATCCAGTATAATACTTTATGTTCTTTTTACATATCGAATCATGACTGCTTTTTCTTACCATGGAATTGAAAATTTATGACGCGTGCTTTTCCAATTCAACGTACCTGTCACGACTAGAGCAGCGAAATAAAGAAACATGGAACAGATAATTGAAATGATTACGCACCATAACTGCGGCATACCGTGGCTGACTAGCTGGTTATAGGTCAAGTGTCCGCAGATTGCCATTAGCATCATGCAGATCCCAACCTTGATATAAGGACGAATGCTCCCATAAAATCCGATCGAACTCGAGATGGAAAAAAAGTTCAATAGCGTTTGTATCAATATGCCAATACCGATGCCGAACGCAACACCAACGATTCCTAATTGACTGCCTAACACGAAGACCGAGACACCCTTAAATACAGTGGCTATTACGTAATTCCATAGAGCTGCTTTCGCGCGACCGAGGCCAAGTAGAATCGCATGAAGTGGAGCATCGAAATAATGTAGAAAAAACATAGGTGCAAGTATTTTTAGAAGTAATCCTGCTTCAGGCGCATTATAGACTTGTGTCGTTAGTGGAGTTGCCCATTCGTACAGGATAACGGTCGCTGGCGCGCCGATCAGAAGTCCCAGTATCATAGCCTGATTCATCCGCTCATGTATGAGCAAACTATTCTTGTTCACCGTGGCCTCACCAATCGCGGGAATAAGAGCTGTGGATAAGGATTGCGTGATAAAGCTTGGCATGAATAATAGCGGAAACACATAGCCGGCCAGCAGACCGAATTGCTTCGTGGCTAAAGCTGTGCCGATGCCGTACAGGCCCAGGCTGGTAGTAATAAGAAGCGGCTGGAAGGCGTTGTATAACGAATGAATGATACCATGACCAGTCGTCGGAAGTCCGATTTGCAGCAGCTCGGCGAGTGTGCTTCTTCCTTGTTTCAGATGGCTCGCCCAAGTCTCGCCCGAAACCTTCGATTCACCATATAGCTTGTAGCTTGTCATCAGAAATAAGAGGCTTATCGCTTCGCTTACGACAGAGGCAGCCATTGCACCAGCAGCTGCATAAGCAATTCCGTAAGGCAGCAATAGGTGTACCAACGCTAACACACAAGCGATTTGAACCGTATGCTCCAGCACATCGGAAGCTGCAATGGTCTTCATCTGCTGCATGCCCCGAAAATACCCCTTTAATACGGCGGAGACTGCGATAATCGGTGCGATCGGTGTAATCGCTAGCATGGCGTAATAAGCCCGCTGGTCGCTTAACAAAATAGACGCGATCCACTCTGATCCAAGTAACGATATGGTCGTGAGCGCTACGCTCAAAACGCCCGTAACAGCGAGCGAGACATACAGAATGCGCCTCACTTTCATTCGTTCGCCGCGAGCCTGGGCCTCTGCGACCAACTTGGAAATTGCCACCGGTAATCCAAGCTCCGTAATCGTAATGACGAGCGGAACAAGCGGATGCGCCATCATCAAGATGCCGATTCCTTCTGCACCCAGTACGCGAGCTATATACATGCCGCTGATAAAACCGAGAATACGATTGATGAAAGCAGCAACAGACAAAACCAGAGTACCTCTCATAAACGATTGCCCGAGTTGTGACATGACTTGTGTCCTCCTGTTAATCGAATACATAAATGTATTCAAAAAATTGAAAAGCATGCGAACAAGCTCAAGACGCTAGCTAGGCGCCAGCGGTGTCATAAGAAAATAAATTCTTAGGCAGACGATGCTTTATTAAGCTAACGGGTAAATAATCACCAGGACGAGGCTGCCGGAATAAATCGGCAGCCTCGTTGAGCTAACGGGCAGTTTATCAGGGTGGACAAGAAAAGTGAGCTGTAAAATCAGTCTCGGGAATGGTTACCATGGTTACCACTTCATGGTTACGTGCTAAATAAGCGTCTTACAAAATTGTAAGGTAGATGTAAGGCAAAGCGATAGCTTAGGCCAGTTTAGCAGGATAATATCGGAATAAAAAAATAGAAATTTTTTAAAGGGAGAATCGAGATTAGGCTGTTTGAACTGTTGCTTTTTTTGTCAAACATCGGCTTGTTTGCATTAACAGTCCTCTTAAAAAAAGGACGGCGTAAAATTTCAGTATTCGTTGCAAGCGGAATCGCCGCACTTTTACTGGTCATTCATTGGACGGTGGAAGGATACAGAGTTCAGCTATTTTTCCTATATTGCATAACGATCATTTTTTTAGCCATTTCAGGTTATAGCTATTTTTAAAAAAACGGCCCAAAAAAAATCCCGCGATTCATGTTGGGTTCAGCTAATACCGCTATAGCGCTAATGCTGGTCGTAACAGCGGGTCTCATGTATGTATTTCCTGTATTTAAACTGCCTGAACCGACAGGCGAATTTAAGGTAGGAACGCAAACTTATCATTTTGTGGATACAGAGAGGGAAGAGATTTTTGACGAAGCCAGTGATGGTAAGAGAGAATTGATGGTTCAGGTATGGTATCCGGCTCAAGCTGGCACCGGCCAGTACGCTCCCTTTATTCCTGATCCCCAGATTTTACGTTATATGGCTGGGAACTATGGCCTTCCCGGGTTTACTCTTCAACACCTTACTACGTATCCAGTCATGCTTATTCGGGGGCCGAAGTTTCTTCGGCACAGACTTCATACCCGCTGATCCTCATTTGCAACCGAGTTTCCAGATGGTCGAATCACGACCAGCACAACCAACGACTTATTCTCGCCAGACCATGATTACCGGACGGAAAGCGGAAATCGCGACAAATTGGGAAAAGTTTTAACGGACGATGTGGCGTTTACGCTGGACCAATTCGAGCTCATCCAATCGGGGAAGATTCCAAGTCATCTAAAAGGGAGGATTGATCTCGGACATGTAGGGGTGTTCGGTCATTCCATCGGAGGAGCGACGGCCTATGACGCTTCTTACGATCCACGAATCACGGTTGGAATAGACTTGGATGGAGCGCTTTATCGACTGCGTGAGAGAGAGGGTCTGCGTAAGTCGTAGCATTTGAATTTTACCGAGGTACAGTTCATTTCTCCGATTTTTAAAATGCTGGGAGTTACAGGAAAGATTGCGCCCGAAAGAGTGAACTCCGTTATCAATGCCTATATGCTGAATTTCTTCGATAGTTCGTAACCTCGCTGCTGTAATTCCGATATCAGGTCTTATATTAAGCATTAAGGGCTTCCACATGGCAGCCCTACGCTACGTTAATGGGCAGTAAGGACCAATAAATAGGAAAATACATATGATCATTTTTCTCTTTTTTTGGATTATAAATTCAGAGTATCATTGACTAGATAAATGGTCAGTTCCTTACATATATCAAAAAAATCTTCGGAGGTGCAAACCGGACACGTTCATTTAATAACACAGCGGCAGTTTGACTTCGATTCCTCTCAAAAGACTGCCTTTTTAGGATCAGTATCATACAGCGTCAAAGGGACTTTAGCATTCGCCGCTTCCAAAACTGCTTTCATTAAAATTTAGAAATCGGGCATTCAACGATGACGTCTACCTTATTGATTGCGGTGGCGAACCGCTAGAAGCCCGGTATCGGCGAAACGACAAGCGCGCCTGCCGCACAAGTCCTGTCCAATATCGACCGGAAGGAGCATTAAGAAATGCTATTGTTGTTCACTCCATTTCTTCTCCTAGCGTTCACCGCCCTCATTCGGGCGGTGTTTACGTTCGCGCGAAAAGCTGGGGAAAGCGAACAAGGCGAAGGATTAACGTTAACCCGGCTCGTAGACGACATTCTACTTTCGATCGCCTCGTTTCTCCTGATCGTTGGTTTCTTATTTGATGTGAAAGGAGTACCAGGAGGTGCACCGTTGAAAATGTACTCAGAAACCGGAGAGCCATTATATGCATACGCATCTCTGTCCCACAAGCATAGTGCCGTACTTTGCGTAGACTGGTTGCTCGGCTTCTTTTCCTATTGGGCGCTGAGAATCTATCATAGGAAGCTTTCTCCAATTGTCTATACTTGCTGCAACGTCTTTTTGGTTCTTTGCACTTCGCTGACCGTAGTCTATTTCATTCATACCGGCTTTTCCAATTACGATTTTAATAAGATCTTCTCCGTATTGCTTCTTCAAACCGGAAGCTTAACGTCTTGCCTGCTGTATCTGGCGCAGCTCAAGCGTTCATTGGACGTATGGAAGGTGTTCGGAAAGGAGGAAGATGCGGAGACGATGCCCGCCTGGCAGCGGCCTCTGCATCGCTTCATCATCATGCGTCGCGGGGCAATTCCGGCGCTGTGGTTCGCACTGCTATTCCCCGTTCAGCTTGTTGTTCAATTGCTTCTAGTCTTGTTCGGGCAGCGGCCGGATGGCGTAGTGCGGGCGTTTCTGGATACGAGCGGCTTCTACTTGTCGAGGCTGCCGGCGCCACCGCCGGAAATGGTGTCGGGGGATGGCCATTATTTGTGTACCGTCGCCGCTCTGGGGCATCGATCCCTAGTCAAGCCGCTTAGGCCTGGAATCCGGCACGGCATGACTATTACAGTGAATCGCCAGCTGATGATCGCTAACGCGTTCGAAAATGTGCTGGAACAGTACATGCCCGCCTGCCACCGGACGATTCGAAGACTTTACGATAAATACGGCTATCCGGTAAGTCGGCAGATTCGTACGAAGACAGCAGCGGATGTGATCTATGTGGCAATGAAGCCGCTGGAATGGTTCTTTCTGCTCGTTCTGTATACTGTCGACATTCGCCCGGAAGACCGGATTCAAGTGCAATACAGTGGGTTCGGTAAAAAGATTAGTCGACCGGACGCCGAATTGACAGGGTAACGCAGAAAATAAAGTGTCGGAATGGAATACTCTAAGTTTTATCCACGTCCAAATTTAAAAGATCGGATATAGATCGTTTAAGTAACGGGACACGTTAGTTGGATTAAAACAAAAGAACCTCGGGCACAGCTTCTTGCAAGCAGTGCCCGAGGCTCTTAGTATTGGAATTGCCCTTAAGCGGCGACGTCGCGTCTCGTAAACAGTAACCAAGCTAAGAATTGGAATACGATGTAGTAGGCGACAAGTATCATAATCGAGAACGTCAACGTCATTTCCGGTCTTAGTGGCGTCGCACCTTGCATATATTGCGTCAGGTCGATGTTGGAGAAGAGCAAATACTTGACCCAGCTATAGCCGCTGAGAAGTCCCGATAGCGTATTGCCGACCAGCATGAACAGAAGCGAGAAGGCTATGGCCATCGAGGAGCTACGGAACGCGGACGAAATCATGAAAGCCATCGTAACGTACATGAGCATGGATACGATCGAGAAAGCGTATTTCTCCAACGAATTTAACAAATAGGAACTTTGTTGGATAACTCCGCCATCGGTAATCGATATTTTCGCTTGGCTTGTTCCTTCGAAGCCTTCGAGAATACCTCCGGCCGCGTAAGCAGACGCAAATGTCAATATGAGCAGCAGAAGCGCGAACCCAAGCGTGGCGATGTATTTGCTGATCATAATCTTCGTGCGCGAAGCCGGACCGACAAGCAGCAGCTTGATCGTGCCCCAAGTGAATTCGGCCGCAATCATATCGGCAGCGATAATGACGGTTAGAATCGTCGCTAAAATAATTAAGTATGATGATGTATCTACATAATTCCACAATGACAATTCGTTAGGATTTGTATTTTGTTCCAAATAATATTCATTGAGCTTGATTTCGTTAGTGAAGTATGTTTTATCCTCTACCGAGAGTTCTTTGTTTTCTTGAAGCTCCTGCTGCATGTTGCTATTCCGTTCGGTCAGGTTGTTTTGCCAGTCGATCGTATTATTTTGGCCTGATTCCCACTTCATGATGCCGCTCATCAATGCGATTGTAAAAACGAGGAAGGCGATCATAAGCCATGTACGAGGACGACGATATATTTTCATATTTTCGTTTCGAATTAGATTAGACAGACTAGACAACCATCTCACCTCCGGTAATTTCCAAGAACTGTTCTTCAAGCGACTTCTGCGCCACTTGAATGCCGAGCACGTCAATCTCCGAGCTTACAAGCAGCCTTGTAATATCGGGAATGGCAGCTTTGTCAGCTGCAATTTCGAGCAGATTGCCTTTCACCGTAATGCGGGTGGCATCGAAGATGGCGGATAGCAGCTGCTGAGCGGCAAGTAAATCGCCGACTTCGATAACGATCTTCGACTGTATTGAATCGCGAGTTTCCTGCAACGAGCGAATATCGATGAGCTTGCCGGCTTGTATTATCGCAACCCGGTCGCACATAAGCTCCATTTCGGACAGAAGATGGGAAGAGACGATGACGGAGATGCCTTCTTCTCTCGTCAGCTTGCGCAAATAATCGCGCAGTTCTCGAATGCCTGCAGGGTCGAGCCCGTTTGTCGGCTCATCAAGGATGAGCAACGATGGACGATGCAGAATCGCTTGGGCAACGCCAAGCCGCTGCCTCATGCCGAGAGAGTAACGCTTAACCTTCTCGTGAATACGGTTCTGAAGTCCGAGAAGCTTAACGACCTCATTAATCCGTTCCTTCGTAATGCCTTTATGCCGACGGGCAAAATGAACAAGGTTTTGATAACCGGTCAAAAATTTATACATTTCCGGATTTTCGACGATCGCTCCTACATGCGTCATGGCAAGCTCGAAGTGCTCGCGGACGGATACGCCTTTTATTAGGGCCTCGCCCTTCGACATCGATATCAAGCCAACAATCATCCGTATTGTTGTCGTCTTGCCGGCACCGTTAGGTCCGAGAAATCCGAATACTTCGCCTGCGGGTATATCGAAACTAAGATTGTCGACGATCTTACGTCCGCCAATCGATTTGGTCACGTTGCGAAGCTTCAAAACGGCTTCTGTCATGCGTTAAAACCTCCTAGTATTATCTTACATATGGAACTATACTGGAAGTTGCTTTGTCATAAAATAGACCTTCGATCAGGATTTCCCCCCTGCTTAGGTCGAGTATGAACGTTTTTCAAAACATTTTTCAAACAAATATCTAATAATATGCTTGATAAAACAACTATGGATTATTTACAACATAATGAGGTATCTCTAGAATTTGAACTGGAGGGTATAGGTGCACTTTCTGATCATTACCCTGACTAGACAAAACCCGAAAGATGATCACTTTTTCTAAATTAAAATCAAATATGCTCGTTGCAGGGAGCTAGAATAGGAATGAAAAAGATCTTCATTATTGGAGTTGTAGCTAGTGGTAAGACGACATTGGCTAAACGCTTATCGCAGAAAGTTAGTGTACCTTGTTATGAACTTGACTCCATAGTCCATCATCAAACACCCACGGGACGATATAAACGTTCAGCAGAAGAACAAATTGAGGTTATAAAGGAAATAGATATACACGGTACATGGATATTTGAAGGAACAGATAGAGAGTCCTATCAATGTTTGTATGAAATAGCCGATACAATCATATTTCTAGATACTCCATTGTGGACGCGAAAGATAAGAATCCTAAAGAGATTTCTTAAGCAAAATCTTGGTATTGAAAAGTGTCATTATAAGCCAGACATCCTGATGTTGAAGATGATGTATAAATGGACACGGGATTTTGAACAAAATAGAAGCGGTTTCGAAGCCAAGTTAAAAAAATACAAAGAGAAAGTGATTCGGTTAAGTGATAATAACAACCTGGACTTTACCTGAACGAATATTTCTAGGGGATGGGAGGCGTTAGTTGAACACGGAGTGGGCTGCCGCGTGGTAGCTCATCGTTACGCTAACTGGCAGGGTAACTCAACTATGTTCCCGAATTTTTGATTAATAATCGATAGAATTGAGGGATGTATCGCTTCTTTATATGAACGATCCTTTGATAAATTCAAGACAACCGATTCATGGAAAGTATTGATTGAATGTGTGGATGAAATCATTGTTCCGGGAGTCATAGACTGTACAGGTGTTTGTAAGGTGAACCTCATCATAAATAGCGTGAAAATGTGACCCTCAATGATTGTAAAAGAGCTTATCCTCTCATGGTAAAATATGCCCCAAACAGCTTAACAAGCAAAGGAATTTGCAAATAAATGTCGAATTTACTCCTCATTACTTGTATTTTGTATGGTTTTGGGAGGCATTTCAATGATAGCTTCGACAAAAATTCACATTCCCAATGTACGTCATGCCCTGATTACCCGCTCCAATCTGCTTCGCCTGCTAGACGAGGGTATGGACGCGAAGCTGACACACATATTCGCCCCATCCGGCTATGGGAAAACGATGGCGTTAAGCGAATGGACTAAACAAAGCGGCAAGCTTGTTGCATGGGTATCACTCAGCAAGCAGGACGACGATTGGATCGCTTTCTGGAATATCATTATTGCTTCAATCCAGAATCGTGTCGCCGGCTTTGGTTTGACCGTTTGGCCGCTGCTAGCGGATGGCCCCACTGCATCATTTGAATCGATGGAGCCGGCAATGACTGCGCTGTTGAACGAGTTAAATCAACTGCCGGACGAGCTAGTCATCATTTTGGACGATTATTATCTTGTGACGATGCCGGCAATCCAGAGGTCGATAAGTTACTTGCTCGAATACATTCCTGAGCATATTCATTTCTATATTGCAACCCGCAACGTTCTTCCTTTTCCTACGGCAAAATTATTCGCAAAAGGAGAAATGCGGCGTATAACGATCGAGCAGTTGCGGTTCAAGCCTGAGGAAGTCTTCAGTTTCTTTCAAGAAACTACTGATTTGAATCTGTCATTTGAGCAGCTCAATATGATATATAACCAAACTGAAGGTTGGATTAGTGGCTTGCGGCTTGCGGCCCTCTCGCTGAAAAAAAGCGGTAATGTGGCTGAGTCGATCCGTCAATTCAGCGGCCATCAGCAGGACATATCCGATTATTTGTTGGATGAAGTCATTCGCGATCTGCCGGAGGAATTGTACAATTTCCTATTGCAAACCTCTGTGTTAAACCAGATGAACTATGAGTTGTGCAATGCAGTGACGGGTCAAGCGAGAGGTCAGCAACAGTTGGAACAGTTGGAGCAGCTTCAACTATTCATCATTCCGCTGGATAATCAGCGCCATTGGTATCGCTATCACCATCTGCTGTCTGATTTCCTCCAATCCATGCTCGCTCGAACGGCGCCTGAGCTGTGGGTACAGTCGAATATACGTGCCGCGCAATGGCTCGAAAACAACCTGTTTATCATAGATGCGGTGGAGCATTATCTAGCGGGACGGCAGTATGAAGATGTCGCTCGCCTCATTGAAGCGCATCTATACGAGCTTCTTGGAGGCAAGAACATCGTCGTTTCACGTTGGGTGATGCAAGTGCCTGAACCATATATAGCAAGCCGACCACTGGTTGAGCTTTTTTGTTTGTTTGTAATGATGGGTGTACGGCAGTTCCATAACATTCCGGCTCGAGCGGAACGGCTTCGTATTCGTGTTGAAGGAATGAAGGAGCATATGGAAGCGGATGTATGGCGTGCGTTAATGGGAGATATCTATAATGTATGCGGTGCTGCTGCTTATGCGGAAAGAAACCTTTCAGTCGTGGCTGACTATTTTATCCTTGGCGATCGGTACGCACCTGATCAAAGCTTCTTTATTCGGGCCGGCAACAATAATCATAGTGCAGTTGATGAGTTTGACGATCATCTTTGCTTCATTAACGATTACTATGATGCAGTACGATTCTTTTCCAAGATGTTAACACATTGGAGTAATCGTGGTAACCATCCGTATGCGACACCGATGTATGCTTCCTATGCTAAAGTATTGTACGAGTGGAATCGGTTAGAGGAAGCGGAGGAATGGATCAACCGCGTAATACATACAGACGGATTCGCGCCGGTTCCTCGCAATCGGCTTCAGATCTTTGTGGCTGCTTCGATAATTCAACAAGCCAAGGGAAACTCGCGAGAAGCGATGGAGATGCTGGAGCAAATTAAATGGAAGATCGATTCACCTGATTACGATATTTTTATACGAAAAATTGAAGCAGAACAAGCGAGCTTGGCGGTGCGACAAGGTGACGTGGAGTCGGCTCGACTGTGGTGGTCGCGGTGCGGACAATCGTATTCGGATGAAGTAACGCTGGACAAAGCTTCTGAACAATTGGCGCTCGTTCGCGTGCTTTCAGCATGCGGACAACTTGATTCGGCGCTATCTCTTGCAGAACGGCTGTATGATCTATTGACGAAGGAGAACCGTCTGCGAGATCGCATTCGTGTTCTTATTCTACAAAGCATGACGCTGTATCGCAACAATCAGATTGAACAAGCACTTGCGAAACTGGATAACGCTCTACGTCTTGCCGAACCTCAAGGTTTCATTCGCAGCTTTGTGGACGAAGGACCAGCGCTGGCAGAACTGTTGTCTATGTATGTGAAGTCGTATGGAGACAAAGGCATGGACTTGACGGATGTATCCGATTATACAAATCAATTATTACAAGCGTTTAATGTCTATCAATCTCCGCCACGAATTAAAATTAGATGTTTTGGGATGTTGCGGATAGAGACTGAGTACGGAACTGCGATTAAATGGCGGACATCAAAAACCGAGGAGATGATGGCATTTCTCGTTCACCATCGCGGCGAGGCAGTAAGCAGAGACCGTATTCTCGATTATTTGTGGGGAGAGGTTAATGTTGAACGGGCAGGAGCGCAGTTTAATACAACAACTCACTATTTGCGAAAAGCATTAAGCCAAATAGGGCTTGACGGCATCGTTCAACATGTGGAAGGCGGGTACCGTATTGAGTTGAATCAATTGGACTGTGATCTTGATAAATGGGATCGTATGCTGGCCAACGGGACGCAACTCGATGACATCCTGTTGCAGGACTATGCTGCTGAGCTTGTTCAATTATACGGAGAGGGATATTTGGCGGGTACTTCGTACGTATGGGCAGAGTCAACACGTATTCGTATGGAAAGAGAATATATAACAATGTTACTTCACCTCTACGAACGTGAGGTGAAGCTAGGGCATTATGATGCGGCTGCGGAACTGCTGCGGAAGGCGCTTGTACATGATTCGCTGAATGAGTACATACATGAAAGGCTCATTCACGTACTAGTGCTCGCGAATAACCGCGTCTCAGCAATGAAGCAGTATGAGGTGCTTAGAGTGATGCTGCTAACTGAATTTGGAATGAAGCCGCAGGAAGAGGTCACAAGATTGCTAGGTTTTGCTGATAAGCTTAATATGCATTGAGTGGTAGATTATTTGAACGAGAAGAGTGTATCTCAACGTCATTAAAGTTGACAATGGGGTACCTCTTTTTTGTATTTACACGTTCATTGATCGAATTGTTTAGACTTTGTTTAGCCTGCTTGTGATATTTTGTGGAAAAGTGTAGAAAATTGCGGGAGGGAAAGTATTTTGTATAAAAGAATACTAAGCTTATGGCTAACATTATGTATACTTGTTTCCTTAGTACCACCTCATATCTTTGCTGCTAACGCTAAAGCACCCGAAGCAGTATCACGGCAAGCTTCTCCGAATCTTTCTTCTTCGACAATCAATTGGCATGATCTGTCACAAGAAGGGTCGGTAGCCGCTGCGAACATCCCTGATGAACAACAGGGACCTCAACAATCGTTTAAAGATATTAAACCAACAGACTGGTTTTACGATGCCGTCACCTATGTACAACAAAGTGGAATATTCAGCGGGACGGATAAGGACAGCTTCTCGCCCGGCGGTACAATGACTCGTGCGATGTATGTAACTGTACTTGGGCGTATGGCAGGAGTTGATGTAAGCCAATATGCAACTCTTGTTTTTACAGACGTGCAGCCGACTGCTTGGTATGCGCCATATGTGCAATGGGCCGTTGACAAAGGCATTACAAGCGGAAGTGGCAACCATATTTTCTCGCCGGACGCGCCGATTACAAGAGAGCAGATGGCCACGTTGACTTTGAGGTTTTTTGAAGTATACAAAATACCCTATCAGACGAACGTCAGCCTAACCTCTAAACCCAAAGACATATCCAATATTTCTCCCTGGGCAGTCGATGCGATCGTCAAGCTGTGGCAGGCAGGATTAATTTCTGGCGATGCCAAAGGCAATTTTAATCCACGCTCCCAAGCATCTCGTGCTGAGGCAGCCACGTTTTGCATGAGAAGCAACGAGGTTGTAAAAGCAGTAGCAACCCCCGGTTCAACAACAAAACCTTCAACACCAACGACAATAGAACAGAACCCTGGTGGCAGTGGCGGTCAAAGCCCAAGCAACACCAAGTATATCATTTCATTTGAAACCAACGGGGGCTCCGCTATTAATAGCCTTACGCTGCGTCAAGGTGAATCACTAAATAATCTTCAGGTGCCATTCAAGGTAGGAGCGATTTTCCAAGGCTGGTATAAAGATAGTGGCCTTACCCAAGTATTGCTCAATAACGATGTCGTGAGCGGCAATATGACGCTGTATGCCAAATATGTGGATAGCGTCGAAGAGGCTGTGCAAAGTATTCCGAGTATTACGATACTGGATCAAACTCCGAGCTTCACTGCCCAAGTGAATGATGCTACTGGCAGCATGACGGCAGATCAAGTTAAAGCTGGATTGAAGTTTGAATCTCCGGCCAATCCTGCATTTGCTGGTATTGAAGTAACCGGCTCCAATGGTCGATTCACTGTTGCTGCCAAAGGCGGGAAATTTGAAGAAGGCAACACCTACCAATTAACGTTGACTGATACTAATCTTTCTTTTGCAGGTCAAGACCAAACGACCACAATCTATATTTTTAGCATTGCTAAACAAGAGGTTGTAAATCTACCGCTAAATTCCGATATGATTTATTTGCCATTCGCAGACCTATCGGGCATGACTAACAACGGCACGTCGGTTGCCTCTGCTTCGATTCCGGTACTATTTGCTAGTGTTGGTAATAGTGGAATTGATCTAGGCTCCGCAAATGTGACAAACGGCACTTTCGTATATACCGGCAGTACGATCATTCAAATTGGCGAAACCGTCACGATCTACGAAGGGATTCGGCCGGATCAGCGTACTGCGGATACAAGCGATGCCGATAATGGCGATGTAGCATATGTGCAGATCACGGCGATAAACGGCAACACGTACACCTACACAAGTGCCGATGTCAAAAATGTGTTAGTTAAACCAAACGTCCTACCAGTTAGCATGGCATCGGATACGGATGGGGATGCGACAAACCACTCCATTACAGTAGAGCATTCAACGATGAACTTCCAAGATAGCAAGTATGCGCCACTCGGTCTTAATGACCTCACAGTTGTCAAAGCGGGCGACTTTATCGCTTTCTACAATGGTGAATTCGGCAGCGGATCTTCTGCGGGCTACGGACTCATTACGTCAATAACTCATGATGCAGAAATGGATGTTATTGCCTACACCGATGCAGCTGAGGAGCAAATTACCGGCGCCCTGGATTTCTATCAAAAACAAAAAATCGATGGAGATCAATTATTGTCAGATGCTGATAGTGCTGCTTTGGAAGGACAAATTAAGCAGGAAGCGGTAGCAAGCGGATTCGTGCAAGAAGCTGCTAATTATTTGTCAGCTGTGGCGCTGCAGACTGACACCTTCAAGCAGCGTTACGAAGTAACTGCGTTGTCGGCTTCGGAAAACGATGGTGTAAAAGTATCGGTAGAAAATCTGACCGTCGTACCTTCCATAAGCGATAAGCTGAAGCATTTTCCTGGATATACGGGTGCAAGTGTTACACTCCAAGTTCAGTGCGATATTGTCATAGATACGGACGATGGAAATGATGATAGCATCGTTATCCATTTGACTAGTACATTCGTCGAAGAATTGCGCTTTGAACTCGGTATTAACGGGGATACCCAAATCCAGTGGTATTGGTTTATTCCTATCATAAAGGACTACATGATTACAGCCAACCTGGATGCCTACACGTATACAGGAATCACTGTGACTGCTGAGATCGGCACAATGGCAAAGGAAAAGCTGAAGGATTCGTTGGTGGACTGGGCCGAAGCAGAAGACGTGCAAAACATCGCTACGGAAATCCAAGCGCTTCTGGATGGTGTGGGTGATTCAGGTGCAATATCCGGGGACACATTGAGGAGCAAGTATCAAGACATACTTGAGAATGAGACGGAATGGGTTCCACTCTTAAGCAAAGAGCTGGTTAAAAAAAGCGCAAGAGTTTGCATGGGTATAATTGAGATTGAATTTACAGTCAATTTAGTTATTAACATGAATCCGAATCTTACTGTAGGTATTGATTTCAATTATAAGAGTGCTAAACGTTATTCGGTGACTGTACGCGTTCTAAGCGGATCAGGCAGCAGCAACACGGTAAGTTTATCAGGTGATGGCGAGTATAAATTTAAATTTTATGTCCTTGGCACTTTAGGGCTTCGAGCAGGTATTCAAATGGAGCTTAAAGCAGGAATTTTAAGTGTCGATCTGAACAGTATTGGGTTCGAGGTAGAAGCGGGTCCTTACTTGAACTTATGGGGGTATTTCTACTACGAGCTGACAAATTCGGCCGCCGGTAAGAAAGCTAAGTCTCTCGGAGCCTTGTATATGGAGGTGGGCATTTATTTGGAGTCGGCATTGGCCGCACAGCTGGGGGATGGCCTGCTCACAACCGAAGTCCCAATCTATGAAAATGAATGGCCGCTTTATACTGCGGGGGCACAACATGATGTCTATGACTTTGTATACCCACAGGATGATAAGCTTGGCGTTCAGCTCACAGGCAAGGTAACATCTGTACAATTGCCAGACAAGCTTTTCACGATGAATGTGATGGATTTGAAAACAGGAGAGACGAGTGAAAGGACGTTTGATCAATCCAATTTCACGATTGAGGTTGATAGTCCTGACTTCATATACGATTCTAGAACCAAGACATTAAAGATGAAAAACTCGAACACATTGGGAGCCACAGGAAACCTGACGATTACATGGAAGAATGCGCCTTTGGCATTCACTTCTGCCCAAATCAAGCGCACATTTTCATTGACTTTCTCAGCAGCCTCGTTTGATTGGGGATTCCAACTGTATTTTAATAACGGTGATATGCCTCTGGCGATCGCCGCGCAATATAACGCAAAAATCACGGTTCCGAAGGATCCTGTACGACTAGGGTATACGTTTGCAGGTTGGTATGACAATCATGAGGGCGGCTCGAAGTATACGATTCCTGACCGAATGCCGGCAGTTTTCAAGACGCTCTATGCGCGCTGGGTGCCTGACGCCGATACGCCGTATACCATTGAGCATTATCTGCGAGACCCTAATGACAACTCTGCTACCCTTGCGGATAAAGAGGTCTTGAGGGGCCCAACCGATTCTGAGATTAAACTCACTTCAACCAAATACGTGAACCAAGGTTATTTGCCGCAAACGGTACTCAAAGGAGTATACATTAACGCGAACGGCTCGACGGTCGTTAAGCTTTATTACCTGCGTGCGACTAGAACGATGACTTTCAAATCTGGCTACGGGGATCAATCGGTTGTGCGTTCGCTAACGTTGCCTATTGGTCAAAACATTTCATGGACGCCTGTAGTTATAAGACCAGGTTATACATTTACCGGATGGTCGCCATCCGTTCCGAGCATAGTACCGAATCAAGACACAACGTACACGGCGACGTGGACGGCAAAGAGCGATACGCCTTACAAAGTCGTGCATTTGCAACAGGATATTAAAACGGGTGTCACCGGACTATCGATCTTAGGAAATACGTATACAGTCGTCGATGAGGAAAACTATAAAGGTACTACGGATGCGGCGACGATCACGGCAACTGCTAAGAGTTATGAAGGCTTTACTTTGGACAGCAGCGCTCCCGGCACACTGCAATCGAGTACAATAGCAGGTGATGGAACTACTGTTCTAAGACTGTACTACAAACGCAACTTATATCCGGTGACCTATGATTTAAACGGAGGGACTGTCTTAGGCAACACCGAACCCTATTTCGTATACAACCTTCCATATGGTGCAAGAATCATGCAACCCTATGTGACGCATGAAACGGCTGCATTCGGCGGATGGTCACCTTCCAAGCCAGCAAAAATGACAATGCCGGCGTACGCTCTACATTTCAAAGCCATCTGGAATACGGGTTCTTATGTGGTGACCCATATAAGGCAAGATCTAAATGGCTCTTACACCATAAGCGAATCTGAGACAATTTACTCTTCAGAAAATGAAGCGGTCACAGCAACTCCAAAGAGTTATGAAGGCTTTACTTATGACAGCAGCGTATCGGGTACCGTTGCATCAGGTACAGTTTCGGCTAATAGCCCGCTTCAGCTAAAGCTGTATTACAAACGGAATACCTACAAGGTGACGTATGATGCAAATGGAGGGACAGGTGGTACAACGATCAATGTTGTGTATGGAACAGATATGTCCGGCGTAATTCAGCCGAGAGTGACACGAGCAGGTTATACATTCAAGGGATGGTTACCTGCCATTCCAGCCACAATGCCAGCCCAAGATGTCACCTATTCAGCACAATGGGAGCCTGGTGTGGTGAGAGCGAAGACACCGACGGCTGATGTAACGAGCGGAGCAGTACCATACGGAACTTACGTACATCTGAGCGCGGAGGCTGGCGCGACCATTCGTTACACGTCGAACAACGCCGTGCCGACAGCAGATATTACGGACTTGAATAGCTTTACGTATAATGCCGGTTCTCCAATTTATGTAGTTAACGATATGAACATTAAAGCCGTTGCCTTCAGAAACGGCGTAGAAGCCAGCGAAGTGTTGACACTGAGCTATACGATCAAAGCAAGTACGCTGCCTATCTCCGTATCCACTGTGGAGTATATTGGCGAAGCGGCGGGCTCATCCGGCAGTCTTCTGAAGGTGAAGTTCAGCAAGGCAGTCGATCAATCTTCGGCAGCAGAGATTGGAAACTATATGGTGTGGATACAGAGCGGTATGCCTCCCCAAATGGCGACCGTGCATTCAGCGACTTGGGGTGGCGTTGGTCATGAGAATGAAGTTACGCTAAAGGTCGATAGCTTGGCGAATGTAAATACAGGCACTTATGTAAGTATCCAAGTGTATGGTGTCAAAACCAGTGATTTGAGTGAAACGATCCAAAGCGGTAATTATAATGCCGGATTCGTGATGCCGGATCTAACCTGAATCTATTTTGATTTCATAAGTGAAGGCGCCCTATTGGGCGCCTTCGTTTTTACTCTTTAGCTGTTATGGTGATGCTTGCCACACCAAACCCTAAAACTAATATTATTGACATCAATGACCCTGTTGAGTTTGTTTTATCAATGAAGCAAGGCAATCTAGAAAGTGTAAAACGGGTTTTGCGATATTTTTGTAGACATCCTTTTTTTCAATCTTCCTCGCTCACTGCGAACTAACGCACACAAATTAACATTCACTTTATAAGCGTATTTAAGGGCAATCCAAAAAGCTGCGTTGACTATAATGGTAAAGATTCCTTGATGTACTGGATAAAAATAAATAGCGGTTAATGCTACTTTCCTATCGTTTCTTCCAAATCTAATTTAAATTAATAAGCAATTCTATTTATGAGAACAAGTATAGAATAAAATTTTTGTTCCTGTTCAATCGATGTCTTGGTATATAATGATAATTGAATAGGAGGGCGTTATCTAAATGGAATATATAGAAACAGGATTAAAACTATTTGTGTTTATAATAGTTATTTCACTATTCTTTAGTTTGGCACGGTTCCTTGTCCAAAAATATCTAAATGATTTCTTTCAAGGTTTCTCTGAAAAAACAATAAAAATATTTAGTTTACTTAAAGGAAAGTTTCAAAAAACAGGCTGACCATATGGTTAACGTTTTTGAGAAATTTTACGCGGAAAACCGACTGAAGGCGTGCATGAAATCGCTGAATCGTCCGATTAATAGTCGTTAACATTGTTACAAACAACATGTTGAAAAATACTACAAAGGTATTTTAATAATAAAAACCCGATGTACTGACAGGGAGATTAAGATTAACAAAAAGGAAACCGCCTATCGAACAGGTCACTGGCCGCCCAGCACGCACCTTTGCCCAGTGGGTGTCTGAGCATGTGCAATATTTTAAAAATCAATATATTGAGATATTACAAAGCAGCGACGATAACGGAATGAAAAGATATTTTATTAAAGAGAACTTCACTGCAGGGTACTGCGGGGAAGTTTTTTTGCGTATTCTTGTTATTTACTGTTGGGCAGTATGGTTCCAATATGTGTTAAAATTGGGTAACAAAAAAATAAAACTATCAATTTTTTCTGAGGTGATTCAGTACAATGAGCTTAAACCCTTATGAGGTAAAAACAAAAGAGGATATGCTTCATTTTGTAGCTTCTTTAATGAGCGATTTGGATACAAATAAAAATGATTGGGAAAATTCGAATTTGGAATCATTTTTAGAAGGGATGAAGGCCTGGCTTGAAGATTCATGGACTAATCTTGAGCCAGATTGGAGTATTTTCGCAATTATTCTCTCTGCTGGAAAATCCTACGAGTGATGATTATTAATTAGTCCAATTTTGATAGATTAATTTACTTTGAGAGCACCTTAATGGAATGATCACTAAGTTTGTAACTAAGACGTTCATATATTGTAAAATAAGGTAAAGATATTTTTGGAGGAAAACAATATGACTTTTGAACTGGTTATAATTATTGTTTTATTTCTTTTAAATATTCCAATATATAAATTTCTGTTCCGTATTTTCTTTGTGGATGAAAATGATTATAACGAATCTATTAGGCATACTTTTACTCCTAACATAATTTCGTTTTTTAGAGGGGAATATTTGAAGGATAGAATTAACACAGCGAGACTTCAGTTTTTTATACTTATTTGCATAGGAATAGTTGTGTTGGAATACATCGTTTTGAATAAGCTAATCGATGTTTTTCGTTAAAATACGGTATGACACTGTATAACCAAGTTTGGACAACGTTCTCAGATAAATAAGGCTCTCTTGCGCTAACTAGGGAAGTTAGTTGAATAAATCAAAAGATGAGTAGGGACTTCTGTGGCTTGCTCATTTTATTAAGCATATAATGATATGCAAATTGGGGGATTCTCAATGAATATGGATGAAAAATTGTTTCATTATTATCTTGAGCTCAAAAGTCCCGAAGCTGGTGAGTGGAACTTATCACCACCTTGTATCCACACTGAATTGGTGACAAGAGATTACGTTAGAAAAGCATTCCCCATTACAGATGAAATGCAAGTATGCAATGTCGGTATCGGTACAGGGGATTGGGATGACTACCTTGGATATTGGTTAAAGGGAAAGGGGAATTTAACGAGTATTGATATAGACACTGAAATATGTGAAATATTCTCGTATAGGCAACAGAAGGAAAGACATCCGAATCCTTCAGAAGTTTTGTGCAAAAATATTTTTGATTCGGATTTGCCTATAGAAAAATATGATCTTGTGACATTAATAGGATCTGCTATACACGAGACTGGGGATTTTAAAAAATGCCTGGATTCATGTTTTAGATTGTTAAAGCATGGGGGATATCTAATGTTCATGTCGAGCTTAAAATACTCAATAGAATTGGTTTATGAATACATAAGAAATAGTAGCTATCTCCTAGAACAAAAGGATGTATACGAAGTTTTTCCTGAATATTCTTTTTACATTTGCAAAATCAAAAAATGATTTAACTGACGGTACAAGTTAGCATATGAAAATCAGGATGAGGCTGTTGCATGAAATAGCAGCCTCGTTGAGCTATGGCCCAAGATAGTTCCAATATGAATTAGAATGAGAAAGAACGCCGATTGAAGTTGAATTTTAAATTCATTGATGAAAGGCAGTGGCATAATTGGGGACAGACATTCATGTATATATCGAGCAGAAAACAATTAAGATTGATAATCCTTTGATTACTGAATGGATCAGCGTAGATGAATGGATATATAACCCTTACTTTGAGGTAAAAGAAGTTCGAAAAAGATACTGGACAGATAGAAATTATCTACTGTTTGCGGTTTTAGCTAATGTAAGAAATCGATATAATATTCAACCAATATCGCTGCCAAAGGGACTTCCTGATGATGTTAGTCCAGACGTAAAGAATCAAAGTGATGAAGAAAATGGGGATGCTCACACAAGAAGTTGGCTCACTTTAAAAGAACTCCTCCAATATGATTGGCAACAAACAATGGAAGATGACAACGAAGAAATTTTTACTTTTGAAGAGTTGGTTATCCCTTTTGTGAGTGACTTTATCCCACGTCTAAGTAAAATTGACGATCCTGACAATGTACGCATGGTCTTTTGGTTCGACAATTAGTAGCGTTTAAAACTAACGGGACACTAAAGTGGACCAAAGAAGAACAGTTTACTAATGCCGTTGCTCCTTTGTTATCAAGCTATAACGGGTAAAATTAGAGTAAATATAACCATAATATAGCGGTTAACAATATATGAATAAAACCCAATGAGTATGTAATGCGGTGCCTGCTCATTTTATTAAGCTAATGCGTAAATTAGAATATAATGGCAACTGAATCTATGATCGAAAAATAATGAAAGCATATTTAATGAGGTGGGTTATGTTCGAGTTGAGTAGGAACGAATTTACTAAAGTATTACCAATGTTTTCAAAAATCCAAAACAAAGCAGTCTTTGCCATTTCTGTAATTGAACATGTGCAAAGAGGAAGGATATTTGTAAACAGTAGATTAGATCCGTCTGCTGCTTTTCTTACAAGTTGCGGTGGATTCTATTGTTTAGTTGGTAATGCCTCAGATTGCAGATTTAATGATGCTGTAGCGAACTTTCTAAATCATAAGGACAACCACATTGGGTTCTATGCACTAGCGATGTTCACAGACGAATGGGAAAGAGCTTTCCAGAAATATCAACTAGAACATGCAAATAAAATAAAACGTACTTATTTCCGATTTAATGATCAAAAGTTTATTGAAAATAGTAAAGACATACATATAAACATCGATGAAGGACTGAAATATGAAGTTCTAAACGAAGATATCTCGAATAGATATCGCGAGGATTTCTACACATACTATTAGATAGTGTGGGATTCCAACGAGCATTTTAATGAGCGCGGCATCGGACATTTTATTACAAAAGAGAATAAAATCATAAGTGTTTGTTCATCCCCTTACGTTGGCGGAGGTTTTGCTGAGATTGATATTATTACAATCGAGGAACATAAATGTAGAGGGCTCGCGACAAAAGTTGGTATCGAGTTTATCAATGAATGTCGTAGTAAAAGACTACTACCAAACTGGAGTTGTCATACAGATAATCAAGCATCGATATCTCTTGCCAATAAACTTGGATTTGATCTAATCGCAGAGCATCCGATGTATTGGTATAACATGTAGCGTGGCGAAGCCCATTGACGTAGGGAGCGCTTTGAAGGCGAGGACATCTCACATATTTAAAGGTTGGCAGCTTGATTAATATAGGGAAAAGAAATTGTAGAATATTTTGAGATTAGTCTCCATAGTATAGAAGGTGAAATTTATATTCTACAAATTGGCTTCGTTAAACTTGTTATTGGACGGTGATGAGATATGAAAAAAAGGTATTTATTAATAATGGTACTTATGACTTTTACTGTACTTTCATTAACGGGCTGTGTACCTGGAGATGGTGTAAATAATGCTCAAAATCCTGCAGGTTTTTTCTGGGGGATATGGCATGRCTGGGTTGCTCCTATTTCCGTTATTATTGGCATTTTCAATCACGATATTAGAGTATATGAAATCTACAACTCTGGCTGGTGGTATGATATAGGTTTTTACATTGCTGTCATCAGTGGCTTTGGAGGGGTATCACTCTCTCGACGAAAAAAAGTGAAACAAGAAGAGTAGTTGTTTGTATAATTAGCTCGTTAAACTAACAGATATGGTGATTGAATAGCATAGAAGAATGAGCAGGCGCTGCGGTGGCCTGCTTTTTTTTATTAAGCTAACGGGCAAAATAGTTATAACCGAAAATTACTAACTACGCATTGAATTTACTAGTTATAATTATAACAATTATTCATTAAGTGGAGGTGTTTCTATGCAAGAAATAGACTACAGCACTTACTTTTGGCAAGACGAAGCTATACGATTGCGGGGAATTTTACTAGAAGATTGGGAAAGCTGTTATGTAAGTGGATATGACACTCCTGCGCGTCGATTGTTAGAATGTACAATAGAATTGCCGCCTACAATTTCTGAAGCAAAAAGATTTGTTGAGGAAAATACGGACTTTTCATCAACGAACAGTAGAATTATGTTTACCATTGAAGACTTGAATGGTGTAAGTGTAGGCGGTATTAATTTAAATAGCATTGACGAGAGGAATGGAACATTTAGCATAGGCATCGTCATTGATAAACCCTACCGAGGTAAAGGATATGGTACCAGGGCAGTACACATGCTCCTAAGATATGCTTTCTTCGAGCGTAGACTAAATAAATTCAATGATTATGTTCTTGAAGGAAATGAGCCATCGGCTAATATGCTTAAAAAAGTAGGCTGTGTTCAAGAAGGAATCAGGCGTCAAGTGTTTTACATAAACGGAAAATATCATGATTCCATCTTGTTTGGTTTAACGAAGGATGAGTATGTGAATTTTCTTCATAAGGACCATCATATTATATAGACGCAATTTGGGTGATTGGAGAGGTGATTAATGAAAAATATAAATGTTGATGTTGTTGTAAGATTAATAAATGAACAATTCCCAGAATGGTCTGAGTTAGAAATAAGACCTGTAAAATTTAGTGGGAATGATAATAGAACATTTCATTTAGGTGAACATATGAGTGTAAGATTGCCAAGTGCAGCATCCTATGTTCCTCAAGTGGAGAAAGAACAAAAATGGCTGCCAATGTTATCAAAAAAACTTTCTTTACCCATTTCTATGCCAATAGCTAAGGGGAATCCTAGTGAAGAATATCCTTGGCCATGGTCAATCAACAAATGGTTGGAAGGAGAGACTTTGTCTCAGGAAAAATTAAATGATCTTAACCAATTTGCAATAGACTTGGGTTCTTTTTTAATTGAATTACAATCTATTGATGCAAGTGAAGGTCCTTTAGCCGGGGAGCATAATTTCTATAGAGGCGGATCTATAGCTGTATACGATGAAGAGTCAAGATATGCAATTGAGAATAATAAAGATGTTTTTAATGAACAGGTCTTAAAAGAAATTTGGGAATCAGCCCTTGATTCTAAATGGGAAATGGAGCCGGTTTGGGTCCATGGTGATATAGCACCAGGAAATATACTCATTCAAGACGGAAAACTCTATGCTGTCATTGATTTCGGTATATTGGGAGTTGGTGATCCCGCTTGTGATGCTGCAATGGCATGGACGTTTTTTGATAAAAAGAGTAGAAAGATATTCAAAAGTGCATTAAATATGGATGAAGGAACTTGGAACCGAGCAAGAGGATGGGCGTTATGGAAGGCTTTAATAACCTACAATGGTAATAAAAATACTAACAAAGCAATTGCAGACGAATCATATAAAATTATTAATATAATCGTAGACGACTACGAATCAGAGAAAATTGAAAAACAACTTTAGCTTCCGTTTAACAGAGACTTTGATTTTCGCAGTGGAGTTTGTTTTATATGAGTAAGAATTAAAATGAGCAGGCGCTGCGGTGGCCTGCTCATTTTATTAAGCTAGGGGTAGTAAAGTTGAGTAACACAAATATCGATATTGGATGAAACATTCTTAATTGGAAACATTTAAAAATCCCTTACGTCTATATTGTCATACTGATTGGATTAATAAAAAGGAAGGCGCTAAGTCTATAGATTCATTATTTAGAGAGAGGTGTTTAATTGAAAAAGACATTCAAAATTATTCTATCAATTGCAGTGGTAGTTCTTGTTATACCAATTGCGTCCATTCCATTTGTAAACAATAATATTGCATATTCCATTAAAAAAGATTTAATCAGATTAAATTTGCCAGATAAAACTGAAATAATAGATGCTGTATCATCAGCTGGAAAATTAGTTGGAAACGGAAATGGAATGCAATTTTTTGGTGCTATTTTAATCAAATCAGAACTTGCTTTGGAAGAATTAAATAATTTTTATTCGGTGTATCGCAAAAATGATTGGAGTTACATAGTTGAAAAACAGGTTAGTAATCACATTGCTTTTATAGAGCATGATGATTTAACTTTTAAGGCATTGAATAAAGATGAAACATTAATTAACTATTATATTGTTTATACTTGGGGTAGTAGTAATTATCCATTAAGTGATCTTGATTTACGAGGGCATTAAGACTCGATATGAGCAAATTATTACATTTTACAAATTACCTTTAATACTTTAGCATGCCCCTAAAATGGTTGATGCAAAGGTGATATGAGTGCTAGGACTACCCAAAGGTAAAGTCTTTCTTGCGGCTTGGACGGCAGAGTGGGAGAAGGAGTTTATATGGGAGAAGACACAAATAGAAAATGAACTTGGTGAACTTATTTTGGCAGTCCACCATATAGGCAGTACAGCTGTGAAAAACTTATCCGCGAAACCTATTATTGATATAGGAATTGAATTGAAAGAATTTCAACTTGGGGGTTAATGTGTCAACGGCTTATTAGAAAATAACGCAGCACTAAACGAATATCAAGACTTGAAAGTGAAACTCTCCAAGAAACACCAGACAGATAAACTGTTGTATGCGGATGAAAAAACTGAGTTTATTAATTTAATTTTGGACAGTTTAGGATTCGAACTAAGTGTAACTAAGAAGATTAAATGAACATAGTTAAAAATATATTATAGGAGTGTCGCTAATTGATTGGTCCAGATATAAAAAGTGTTTTCCCAATGAAGGATATCAGAAGCTTATGTTTTCTTAAAAATATAGTGGTTAATCCAAATATTGAAGTTGGAGATTACACCTATTATGACGATAATAATGATCCATTAGGCTTTGAGAAAAACGTTCTTTATCATTTTGATTTTATTGGTGATAAGCTGAAAATCGGAAAATTTTGCGCTTTAGCATCCAACGCCAAATTTATTATGAATGGTGGGAATCATAATACAAACTCGTTTACAACCTTTCCTTTTGGGGCATTTGGAGGAGAGTGGGAAGCCGGCCTAAAAATCTAAGTGGTGGTTTCAAAGGGGATACAGTTATAGGGAACGATGTTTGGATAGGCTATAATGCTACAATTATGCCGGGAATTCATATTGGAGATGGTGAGATAATTGCAACAAACGCAGTCGTAACTAAAGATGTTCCATCCTATTCCATTGTTGGAGGTAACCCAGCAAAATTAATCCGTTATAGATTTGACGAGGAGACTATTGATATTCTCAATACTTTGAAGTGGTGGAACTGGGATGTTGAAAAAATAACTGAATATATTCCAATTTTGACAAGCAATAATACGGATGATTTAAAAGAACTACTGAATTCATTATAAAAACGGTATTACGCTAACAAGGTATGATAGTTTGACAAATAAGGAGCAGTTTGCTATAGCGACTGCTTCCTTTTTTCATTAAGTTAGCCGGAAGTTAATGCAATTGTCAGGAAGGAATCGTGAACCGTTTCACGTATTTTAAATGTATATATTTTGAAGAAACAGAGGTCTGTTCATAATGATAACCGCAAAAACGGAAAAAGATATTAAAATTGACCCTGATTACTTACAGTCACTATTACAGCGAGTTGTAGCTTCTCAAAATTTACAGTTATTATCGTGGAATTTCAGCCCTCTTGGAAAAAACAAGGAAGAAAGTTCGGTTTATAGGGTATCTTGTATAGCTCTGGACAACGATAGAAAGCAAAATTATACAATGATACTCAAGATACTAAAATCTGATCCTATGCGTAATCAAGTCAATCACTACTACTACTGGAAACGCGAAGCTCTGGTTTATCGTTCAGGGATTCTGAATCAATTGCCACTTGGTATAAGGGCTCCCTTATGCTATACAGTAGAAGAGCATCCGGATGAAAATGTCTGGATCTGGCTCGAGGATATAGTTATTGAAAATGTCCAAAGCGAATGGTCATTCAAGCACATGTGTAAAATATCCTATTTACTTGGCAAATACAATGGCGCATACATAACAGCGAAAACTCTCCCAACTGAATCTTTTTTATGCCACAATTGGATGCGTTCTTGGGTTGAGGTGTGTACTGCTTATGCTAAACCTATTGAGGAGCAAAAAGTTATTTGGGATTCTTGCTTGAATGATTTTAATGGTAAGAGCTCAATGTGGGAGCTTTATCGTATCAATAGAGACCGAGTAAACAGCTTGCTGGAGACATTAGAATTACTGCCTCGTGTATTTGCCCATCAAGACGTACACTGGGATAACATTTTTATAGAGCAATTGAATGGAAATGATTCATTAATAGCGATTGATTGGCAGTTTGCAAGCATTTCAGGTGTGGGAGAAGAGCTTGGTCGAATGATTGGATATGCGTTATTAAAAAAGAAAGTTCCCGTTAACATGGTAGCAGAGTATAAGGAAGAGTTATTTCTAAATTTTATGCAAGGACTCAGAGATGGCGGGTGGGATGGGGATTTCAAACTTGCCCGTTTCGGTTTTACTGCGAGCACATCGCTTAGGTTTATCATGGTTATTGATAAGATGCTTAGTAATTTAGAAGTAGACGATAAAATAAACCAAAAAGAAAAATCAAGTCATCTGTTGTTAGTAACTCAGGCACTGCTTGATTTGGCAGAAGAGTCTTGGAACCTAAGAAGTCAAATACTATAGTACTTTTCGGGGAAAGGGTGGGAAATGAGTGACAGCATCACTTGATCGTTATCTCAATGACAAGTTTCTAGGACTAAAATTGGAATCCCCTCTATTTTATAACGCGGATGTAGGTATTCGATTTGAAATTGGTGACCCGGATCCTTTGGTTTCTGATGAAAAATACAGAGAACAAGTTCTCTATCGTACTACTCAACTATTTAAAAAAACGCACAGTGAAAGTGATGAAATATTTATTGTTTTATTTCTTAGCTTTAGAAGGAAGAGTAAGCCTTACAAGATAAAATTGTTTAAAAAAGGCGTTAAAAGCAAGGAAACTTTAAAAAAACTTAATTGTAACAGCATTACGATATCTGATGAAGAGGAAGATGAATGGGTAAGGTTCCGTTATGTACTGAGTTGCAAAACATCAGATATTAAACCTGCAATGTTTCTCTTCGCGTATCATAGAATATTTTTTGTAAATACAACTCGTAATACGATTTTTTATTTATATGACAGCAGAGGTTTAGATATTGTTTCTAACACAACGGCACCTCTCCAGGAACTTTACATAAATTATAATCACTGGATATTAGATTACGATAGAGAGAGTATCGACTCCATCTTCAAGTCGTAAGTCGTCGTAAGTCATGTTAGGAGGATAATAGATGTTCAAACCTATAACAGATTATGACTTTAGGATATATTCAGACGACAAAAAATCATACATTAATTTTACACTTGAAGAGTATAAACATAACCGCCTCCCTAGTCTATCCTGTACCATTGATGTGATTGATAACAAATTTTCAGGTTGTAATGCAGAAGTATGGTTTTCAATAGACGAGCTGATGCAATTTATTAATCAAGTTGAGAGTGGGAGAGTTTCAAAAAAATGCAGTTTACAATCAATGTCTCCGAATGAATTTACAATGTCATTTGAGCGAATTAATCACAAAGGAGACTTTTTGGTTACATATTCATTATCAACTTCAAGAAACGATTCCAGTGGGCATATAAATTCGACTCTAGCGGGAGAGTTTCATTTTAACCAAGAATTTATCGATTTAACTATTCAGGACCTAAAACGGTTTTCTTCAGTGACGAAGCTTCAAACGGATACCGATTTCAGATTTGCCACATAGAACCATAGCGAAATAAACGTTAGTTCTGCAAATATACTATAGGAATTTCAATTTAAGATGTAGGCTATGAGAAGAGCTTGAAAGGAGTATTCTTATGGATTTTACATCTTTTTTGATTTACTGTACGATTGCAACGTTTACACCTGGACCTACCTATATCGTCATATTATCCACTGTGCATAATTTCGGCGTAAAAAAGGCAATGAAATATTCGTTTGGAGCAACAATTGGCTTTTCCTCATTACTTGTTATTTCTGCTTTGCTGAATACGATTCTCATAACGATTATACCGAAAATAATCATTGTGATGCAGATCATTGGAAGTGGTTATATGTTTTATCTTGTTTATCAAATTTACAAAATGGATGCATCAAACGGAGCATTAAACCAAACGGCTACTTTCGTCTCAGGATTTCTTATGCAGTTTTTAAATCCAAAGGTAGTATTATTTACATTGACTGTGATTCCAACCTTCATTATGCCCAGCTATAACTCAAGTTCTGCAGTCACATTAAGTATTCTAGCTATCACGTTAATTGGTTTTATGGCATTTATGACATGGGCTCTCTTTGGTTCGATCTTCAAAGCGTTTTTACAAAAGTATAATAAGACATTTAATGTATTGATGGTGTTATCTCTCGCTTACGCTGCAATCATGATCTGGATGTAGGCAAGTGATGAAGAGGTGAATGGAATGAACAAATTTATTTATCAAAAATCAGCGGGTATTACGGTGCTGTCAGCGAATATGACTGATTTTACGTATAAAAAGCACGCCCACCAAGAGTATACCATGGGTGTAACTTTACGTGGAATCCAAAAATATAATTTGGATGGCACTTTACAATTATCCCACCAGAATGGTGTTATGTTTTTTAATCCGGAACAGGCTCATGATGGAATGGCGCAGGATAAGACAGGTCTGGATTATGTTATGATCTATATTGACCCGCAATTATTTTTGGAGGTTATTGAGAAAAAGGATATCGTACGTTTTCCTAAACCTGTTGTGTATGATGATCGACTAAAACAAGGGATATTAAACCTTTCCTATGCAATATTAAGCGGAAAAGACGAGGCCATTTGTAATGAATTATTCGTATCTCTCACTGATAGCCTCGTCCAAACGAAATTTTCGACAGATAACAAAAAGGATACCGCACTAATTCACAAGGCAAAGGATATGCTTCATGCCAATCTGGTACAGGTATTGAAACTTGATGAGATTTGTCATGAACTTTATTTATCAAAGTTTAAGTTTATTCGCTTTTTCAAGGAGAATACTGGAATTTCACCGTATCAATACTTTCTTAACTGCAAAATTGAACTTGCTAAACAGTTGATCGAAAAAAATAGAGATATTTACTCTGCAGTGGCTGCATGCGGTTTTGTGGATTTAACACATTTAAATAAACATTTTAAAAGTGTATATGGCACAACTGCTTTCGAATATATGTCATATTTGAATTAGAGGGGCGATAGGTGCCTATGACAGTAGGTGCAATAATCTATAACCACTGGGATTAGCCTTGTTATTCTTATTCAAATATAACTTAATAAACATTAAACGAGGCTGCCGACTTAGATTGGCAGCCTCGTTGCGTTTACGAGCAGCTTAGTTGAGATGAAAATGTTTATTTTGGATGATATACCATAAATTAAAACATTTTTGGATATCTAACGTCTATACAGTTATGGTTTTCAAAATTAAAGAAAGGAGTTCTTATAAAATTATGGAGGTGTGTAATTGAAAACTCTATATCTAATACTAGGTGGAATCATTAATTCATTTTTAGCGCAGATGTTTCCATACATTATAAAAATCAGTGCATCATGTATATATGTAATAGGTTATTTTATGGGATTTCATGACGGTTCTGATATGAGAGGAGAAGAAGATGTAATAGTCGTCCTCCTACCCATAACTCTTTTAATATTAACTTCATTTCTAGCTATTTTAATATTTAGCAATCGAACAATTTTCAGAAAAATAAAGATAAGAAAATCACGGTTCGTTTTGTTTAGTTTTGTATCCTTTGTACTTTTTTTTAGTTTAAGCATGATGATTTTTGACACTCCTAATCTTACATAACGACTTGAGAGAAAATCGATAACTATGGAGGTTTAAAAGTATGGATGAAATAGTAGGAAAATGGTCTGCAGATGCATTATTTGCTCCGGGAACTAGTGATGAGATCATTTATTTTCTTGAACACGGAGATGGGTGGATAGAATACCTAAATTGGTCACTTTCCACAATCGAAACATTTAGATGGTGGCGTAATGAGGAAGGGAGAATTAATATTAAGGGAGAAACCATCCATTCAAACTCTGAACCTCTGAGAAAGTCAAACAAAGTACATTCAAATTTATTAATAAGTATTCAACAAGGAATTACCACATTAGATAAACCCATAACTATCCTTACAGTAGAAAACGATAAGCTATATGAAACAAATAAATATGGTCTAGTGAATAAAACAATAGAAAAGGATTATTTGGCTAAAAGACTGCTACTTTTAAATAAAAGATAGTTTAAATGTGAACGACTGTTTGAGTTAATGGGTAAATAGTTAAACAAACAATTAGTGGCTGGAGTGTATGCGCACGGTGGCTAAGCATATCGTGGAGCGATGTGCAGCTTATCCGGTGCTAATCGCAGTGTTCGTCGAAAAATATCAACTAAGATGAATATCGCCAGTATGCTCAATCGATGTTAGGCATAAAAGAGGAATGAATGGAGAGGCTTCCAGAATGTTCCGGAGGCCTTTTATTCTGTTTGTGTAAAGTGCCAAATTGTAAAAACCGACTGATTTCATAAACAATGAGTACCATAGTTCAGCAATCACAAGAATGAGGGGAACAGCAGGAAACAAAAGCCATTATGAGTCAACTAGCATGGTAATAACTTGTGAGGGTATAACTAGAAATCTGGTTGTATACAATGAAATTATTAAGATAAAAAATTAATTAATAATAGAGTTTGTATGCAAACTGTACAATCCATAAAAATGCAGTACAATGGAACCTATGTGCAACTGATGAAAAAGTGATGACGCGGTATTAGTCGATGTCCATCAGCTTGGAGCGGGCACAAAAAGGGACAAGATTAGAAAGCAATCCTGTGGATTTATTAATGATGAAGAGGGGTATTCCTTGATGATAAATAGTGGACTGAATCTTAAGGTTGATGGATTTATAGGTAAATCTAAAAAGTGGAAAGAAGAATATAAGAAGTTGAGAAATATCGTTCTTGACTGTGAGCTGACTGAAGAATATAAGTGGATGCATCCTTGTTACACGTTTCAGAATAAAAACATAGTTTTAATCCACGGATTTAAAGAATATTGCGCGCTTCTGTTTCACAAAGGTGCTTTGTTAAAAGATCCTAATGGCATCCTAATCCAACAAACAGAAAATGTACAGGCGGCACGCCAAATTCGGTTCACCAGCGTTCAAGAAATAGTTGAAATGGAAGCTATCTTGAAATCCTATATTAATGAAGCCATTGAAGTTGAAAAAGCCGGTTTGGAAGTGGTTTTTAAAAAGAATACAGAATACACAATTCCTGATGAATTTCAAAACAAATTAGATGAGATGCCTGCCTTGAAAACTGCTTTTGAAGCATTGACGCCGGGACGGCAAAGAGCATACATTTTTTACTTTTCTGAACCCAAACAATCCAAAACTCGCGAGTCAAGGGTTGAAAAATATAAGCAGCAAATTCTGGATGGAAAGGGTTTAAATGATTAGGATGTGTATTTGTTTTCCTGTTCGAAAGAAATAGAAGAACCCAGTCGCTAAATACCATTTAGCTAATGGGACTGATAACGAAATCAAATTGTTTTTTAAACTAAACGGTAAAAGAGTGATTTTATGTTCATTGTTACTGTGGAAATGACTCAGGAGCGAAAAGATCAGCTGCTTAACTGGATTGACTCACATCAGAAGGCTACATTGGAAAATGATAAGGGAACCCTGGCGGGGCTGCAATGGATGGTTGATAAGTTGGATTTAACTAATCATCTCTACTCAGAGATGGCTGTAACAACTCCTATTATTATTAATCAAACTATTATTGATGAATGCAAGAAGAAGTTTGAAGAAAATTGGATTCATGCGTTATGGAATAGCGGGTTTGCTTTGGCAGTTTTTGCGGTTTTGGATCTATTCAGCATTCAAATTGTGGAGTTTCCAACTGCAAAAAGAAACTAAGAATGCTTGAAATACATAGATGAGAATTGCGATTTGGAAAATGAATTAAAGATAGTGCTAAATATAAAATAGTTAATTATGATTCTGCGGATAAGAACCGATACCAGCGCTGCTCCGCCAGCATAGGTATTGTATAAAATATTTGATCTTGTCAAAAAGTTGGTTATAATAGGTTTATATATTTAAACGAATGAACGGAAGTGAAGTGTATGAGCCAAAATACTGAACATATTGTACAGCAATTTAAAGATTCCATTCCCTTGCTGGATGTTCTTACAGATGAAAAACGTCAAGCCATAATTTTGCTGCTTGCACAGCATAAAGCTGGACTTAATGTTAATACTATAGCGGATCAAATTGACTTGTCCCGGCCTGCCGTCTCCCATCATTTGAAGGTATTAAGACAGTCTGGCTATGTTAGCTACGAGAAAAAGAGCGTTGAAAATTACTATGTCCTGACTCTCCGCAAACCATTAGAGCAACTTAAATCTTTAATTGAGGCTATTGAAGCTCAGTGTAGCGGATCTTTGCAATCTTCAATGGAATAAAATGAATTTTTTCGCTTTATACGTTTATATGTTTAAACGAATGATCTTGATAGGAGTGATAATAATGAAGGCTATGACGATTGAGAAATATGGGAAAAATGTACCCTTAATCATGACGGAACGACCAATGCCTACAATGGGAGAACATGATGTATTAGTAGAGATTTATGCGGCGAGCTTAAATCCTATCGATTTCAAAATAAAAGAAGGAAAAGTAAAATTACTGCTAACGTATGAATTTCCTTTAGTTCTCGGAAATGATTTTTCTGGGGTAGTAACGAAGGTTGGTAAGCGCGTGAGCGCATTTAAACCCGGTGATGAGGTTTATGGAAGACCTCGCAAAGACAGGATCGGAACGTTAGCTGAATATATTGCCATTCATGAAGATGATATTTCTCTAAAACCACGAAACCTAAATTTTGAAGAAGCGGCATCGATACCACTGGTCGGACTTACGACATATCAGGCCTTTTACGATATTTTGAACCTTCAAAAAGGGCAAAAGATTTTGATTCATGCAGGATCTGGAGGGGTAGGAACCTTTGCTATCCAACTGGCCAAATTGATGGGCGCTTATGTCGCAACAACAGCAAGTGATAAAGGCTATGATTTGGTCAACTCACTGGGCGCCGATCAAATCATTAATTATAAAACAGAGAATTTTGAAGAAATGCTTAAGGGATATGACGCGGTGTACGATACCTTAGGTGGGACAGCATTGGAAAAATCATTCCAGGTGCTGAAACCAAACGGAAAAATAGTATCCGTCTCCGGCCTGCCCAACTCCAGATTCGGCAAGGAAGCAAAATTAGGCTGGTTGAAGACGGCCGTTCTATCCATTGTGAGCCGTAAAATTACAGCCCTAGAGAAGAAAAGCGGTACGAGATATCATTTCCTCTTTATGAAACCAAGCGGAGCGCAATTAAAGATCATTAAGAAGTTTATAGAAGAGGGTCACATTATTCCGGTTATTGATAAAGTGTTTGATTTTAAAGAAACAGGGCAAGCCTTTCAATACCTTGAAAGCGGAAGGGCTAAAGGAAAGGTAGTCGTTAAAATAAAGTAAGTTTTACCAAGTAAAATAGTAGAATGACAAAAGGCAGCCTGGGCTGCCTTTTCCGCTTATATACATATTCAATAATAGGCTGTGGGAGGCATTAAAGTACTTACCTCTTTGAGCTTCGCTTCTCATCCAACTGCTTCTGTATTTCTTTCCGCACCTCTTCGATACCTGCTAGTTTTAGCTCCTCGTTAAATTTTGGGAGGATTGTGTCAACATCGACCGTACCAGTCATAAGACTTGGATAGTATTTTTTCCAAATCATCTCGATGTTATCGGTTTGGGCGGTCAGCTTAGATAGATCAGGCGTGAAGCCAAGAATGGTGGACTTGATTGCTTCAGCGTTGTATTTGCGGAATTGATCCCACTTATCGAGCGGTTCCGGGTTATCGCCGCCTATAGTTTTCAAGATAAACCAGTTGCCCTGTGTATATTGTACTCCTGCATAGCTCGCTGGTGCATCCGGGATTGGGTTGCCTTGGCTGTCTTTGCCGGGAATGGGGTTCGCTTGCCCATGTTCATCTAGCGTGTAATGCAATCCTTCAATTCCATAGTTAAATAGGTTTCGTATTTCAGGGTCTGTATTAAGCAGGTTCAGAAACTTAATAGACTCAACAGGATGCTTGGTGTTGGCATTAATAGCCATGATTCCGCCACGGACGGATTCCGTAGTGACGACACTAGGGGTTACGGGATTCGATACAACCTTGTACCCGCGATCCTTACTCCAATTCGTATCCGAGAGTGGGCCGCCGCCTGAGGATTTCCAGAATACCTGATCCCCACGCTTAAGTCCGCCAGGCTCCCGCAGTGCAGCATCCTTGTTAATGAAGCCCTCTTTGTAATACCGTCGCATTGTGTCTAATATCTGCCGGGCTTCCTTTGTTTCAAAAATATTCACGACCTTAGAGTTAGGGTCCAGTGATTTCACCATTAACGGAACTTTATGATTCAAAATATACTCGTAGCCATAGAGAGCGAAGAAATTTTGTGAATCCCGATCTAATTCCATTGGTATATAGGATGGTTCATTCTGCTGAATCATCCGGAGCAATGGTTCTAGCGATTCCAGCGTATTATACTTGGTGATATCGATATTGTACTTTTTCACGATCGAAGCAGGGTACATCCAATGATCACGTACAGCCAGCTCTTTATTGGTCGGTACACCATAAATGCCTCCATCATTCATTCTTACCCCTTGCCAGAAGGTGGGGTCAATCGTGTCGTACAAATCCTTACCTAGACTCAAAAGATAGTCATCAAGTTTCAGCCATGCGCCGCGCATAGCGGTAGTTGCATAGTTGGGGGCAAAAGCAATGTCGAACGGGCTACCTGCGGATATGAGCGTGTTCAGCCGATCCTCATACTCCTGCCAACCAACCTTAATATAGGTGATGGTCACGCCAATTTTACGAGCCATAATTTCATTAATTTTATCATTTACGAGCTTCAGATCTTTGTCAGGCTCTCCGATTGTGTAATAGATCAGATTTACCGTGTCCCCATGATATTTATCATTGTTGTTTTTGCTATCTTGCCGAGAGCAACCGGTTGTATACGCTGTGAGCAGCAGTATAACACTGAATGTAATGAAGATATATCTGTATCTAGAGCGCTTTTGCATCGATATCCGCCTTTCTGCCGAGTTCGTTGTTAACCTTTTCCCCGCAGATCAGAGGGAGACTTTCCGAAAAAGCTTTGAAAATGTGTATAGAAATAATTGAGATTGTTGTAGCCGACGGAAAGCGCGATAGAAGAAATCTTCTCATCAGTCGATTGAATTCGTTCTTGTGCGAGCAGCATACGGTAAGCCATTAGATATTCTGAAAATTTCATTTCGGATTCTTTAAGAAATAATTGTCCGAGATAGGTACTGTTCATCTGGAAACGTTCTGCCACTGATTTTAAAGTAATATTCTGAGCATACTCCGTCTTGATCATGAGCAAAATGCGGTTAACCAGCTTGGATAAGCTGTCATAACTTACACCGAGTACCGGGTCCTTGTTCAGGCTCTCGCAGCTAGCATTGCCTATCGTACCATGGAGATCCTCGACAATAATTTTCTCAATTACTTGCTGCAGCTTTGTACGATCTAATGGCTTGAGCAGATAGTCTTTAACACCACAGCGAATGGCTTCTTGGGCATACTTGAATTCACTATAGCCGCTCATAATCACATATTTGGTAGGGATTTGGAGCTCATTAAGTCTATGAATCGTTTCATAACCAAGATCCTTGCCAACACAGACATCAAAAATAGCGACATCAGGCAGCAGGTCTACAACCTTGGACATGGCTGCTTCCGTAGATTCGCACGTATCTATTCGACTGAATCCGTATTGTTTCCAGTCGAGGATTCGCTTCATCCCCTCCAAAATCTGTGGTTCGTCATCCATTATCAGCAGTTTGTACATGTTCAATCACCTCTTTTGGAATCCGTACAGAAATCTTAACTCCAGCTTCCTCATTATTTCCAATCTCTATATAAAAGCTTTTCCCGTAAAAGAAGTGAAGCCTCGTGTAGACGTTGCGTAAACCGATACTCTCGGAAGAAGTATCATCCTGGTTGGACAGTGTGCTTCGCACTGCATTTAAACGCTCCGCGCCAATACCACGACCATTATCCACAAATTCCAATACATAATAATCTTCAGCTTCCCAGCCATTAACGATATACAGGTTAAACTCATTGCTAGCGCTAAAGCCGTGGATGAAAAAGTTTTCAGCCAAAGGCTGCATCCAAAATTTCACGGTAGGGATCGAGAGTAGCGCAGGATCTACATTGACTTGATAAAAAAAACGTTCTGGATATTTAAACTCCATAATTTCCAAGTACTTTTGCAGCAATTCCAGCTCACTTGCAATCGAAATAATATTTTCCTTCTTGACGATTTCGCGATAGAGCGCCCCTAAGGTAGCAATGGCATCAGCGGTATCTCTGTCCTGATTAACCAAAGCAGTGGAGCGGATGACCTCTAACGTATTATAAAGGAAATGAGGATTGATTTGATTTTGAAGCGCTTTCATCTCAGTTTCTTGCTGCTTTAGTTTAAGTAAATATTCATTGCGGATATGCTTATCTAACTTCTCAATCATATCATCTAGTTCCCTTGCAATCATGCCGTATTCATTTCGACGATAACGGGCAGGGCGATTAGGTGTGAAATTAGCAGATTTTACGCGACCAATCGATTGAATAATGCGGTGCAGGAAGCGGAAATCATCCCGCATATTATACACAATGAGCAGTAGTACACTTATCATGGTCGTTATTACGATCAGAAAGATGGTAAGCAGCATCCTGGCATGCTGCTTAATCAGCATGGATAAATCAACGATGCTAACGAACTTGAAATTGAACTTGGTGGATGGAAAGGTAATATAAAATATATGCTTGAACAAGCCCTGCGAAATAACGCCATGACTGCGTCCATTCGCCGCTGCGAGACGCGATAATTCCTCTAATTTCTGATCCTGGCCGCTGCCGATAAGGTAGACCTCACCAGAGGTACTGACTGCAGCAGCTTTTCCCAAACGATAATTTTGTATAGATTTAAAGACTTGATCACTGCTGACCAAGAAGCGCAGCTCCCCTAATTCCTTAGAGCCCAGTGATGTATCCGATAGTTTCTTGCGATATACGAAGCCTTTTTGAATCGTATCGTGAAAAGCTTCGTCTGTATTTGGAAGACCGAATATGAAGCTTGCAATTCCGTTCTCATTAAAGCGTACAACATTGCTATACTGGTTGGTATGCAGACTAACCTGCGTAATTTCACCCTGCGCCCAGCTGTACAGGTAGGTTTTAATATCCTCTGGGAAGGATACCAACGGCTGTGAGAATTGGCTGTTTTGCAGGCTATTGGTTAAATAGCCTTCAACGCTGCTGTTCAAAAAGCTGCGAGCATCTTCCATTAGACTATGATTGGAGTATATACGCTGCATGTAAGCCTCAATTCGGTCAGCATCGTACTGCAGCTCATTCTCTACACCTGCGAACGCATTTGCAGCCTCTAAACGAGCATCACCAACCCACTGATTCAGCAGCATGACGCAGGTCAGAATGCCAAGGGCGAGTCCGATAGTTACGACAAAGACGACATAGGCAATAAACTTGTAACGATAAATTTTGATTTGTAAAAAAGAGCTCATATGGCACCTCAATTGCAGCAGCTCGCCTTAAAGCAAGTGGTTTCCATACCACTTTATCATGATTAAGCGAAGCTTCATAGATAGCAAGAAATAAGCATCCCATACAGAGTGACTCAATAGGGGATGCTTATTTAACTTACTTGAAGTAGTTATTAATTTGCTCTTGAGCCGCTTTCATAATCGTGTCCATACCAGCAGACTTTAATTCAGCAGTAATTTTCGGAATCATTTTCTCCGGATCGGATGCGCCTGTAATGAGTTCATATTTGTATTTGTCCCATACGGATTGGCAATTTGCCACTTCAGTCTGAAGATTGCTGATGTCCAGTGCGAAACCTAGTACAGTGGAGGATGTCGCTGCGTCATTCAGCTTTTTAACTTGATCCCATTGATCCTCAGGAGCACCTTTGGTAACTGCTAGATTAAAGAATGTACCTTGGGAGTATGCAGCCAGCGGCCAAGTATCAGAAGTACGCTCGATAACCTTTTCGCCATCCACATTTTTGTAATCTACGTCTAGCTCGCCGAATGCAAGCATATTGCGTAGTTTTGGATCTGTATTGACTAATTCGAGGTACTTCAATGCTTCTTTCTTATATTTCGAATTCGCAGAAATCGCATTCAAGGAGCCTTGGATCGTGCTTGTTGTATAAATAGGGCCAAAGTGTTGAACCATATCATATTTTTCAACAGCATCATTGATTTGCCAGCTTACTTCTGCACCTGGAAATGCCTGAGCTGCAAAGAAAGGTCTGCCTTTTTCATTCTCTGTTTTAGTCGGAGCATCTGGGTTGATGATGCCATCTTGGTACCATTTATGCAGGAGCTTCAGATCGGCCATAACATCAGGCTGCTCAAGAACAGAAACAACCGTGCGTGATGCATCATCAGCTTTTACGCCAACTGGAGTGAAGCCTAGCGTTAAATCATCATAATTGTTAAAGAAACCATTCAAGCCTTCACCTTGCGTCATCGGCAATGGGTAGAAGCTTTTGCCTTCGCCGGACTTGATGTTGTGAAGTGGTTGATCAAGGTCCTGCAGGGTTTTGATGTTGTTGATATCAATATTGTACTTTTGCACGTATTTATCATCGTACACCCAATATTGCGTTAGTGCCGAATCCTTATAAGTAGGAACAGAATAATATTTGCCGCCAATTTTCGTGCCATCCCAAACCTTTTCAGGAATCAATTTGTATAAGTCAGGCGCATCACTTTGAACTAAATCAGTGATATCTGCAAAAGCTCCCATAGCCACTTGCTTGCTGTATTTACCGCTGTTTGTGAACATAATGTCGAAGGGTTCGCCAGTATTTACAATTGTGTTGATTTTGGTATCCCATTCACCCCAGCTGGCTACTTTGATGTCAATTTTCACACCAATCTTCTCCGCTGTATATTCATTCATAGCATCAATCGCTTTGCCGAAGTTATTAGGCACTTGGCCGCCGATCGTCCACCAGATGAGCGTCGGAATATCCTTGCTTGGTGTTTCGTTGTCCTTTGGCGCGTCTGTCGTTGACGGAGCATTTGTTGCAGCTGGAGAGTTTGAGCCGGAGCAGGCTGCTAAGCCACTCACCAGTAGTGTGAGAATACAAAGCGTAGAGATGAACTTCCAAGATTTCTTCATTTCATTTCCCCCTTATTGAAGTTGTGTCACCGTAGCGTTGTACAGTGATCTATCATAAACCAAGCAGGCTTGGTTTATTTCGTTGATTATCCTTTGACTGCGCCAATCGTTAACCCGGAAATGAAATATTTCTGGAAGAACGGATAGGCGAAGGCTACAGGCAGAACAATGATAATCGCTACAGCCATGCGGGCAGATTCCTTCGGCATCGTTGCGACGAGCACGGCATAGCTTACGCCCATACTTGCAGCATTTTTGGCAAGCGCATCGACATTGCTCATCAAGCTGTTAAGCAGTGCCTGCAAAGAATATAGGTTCTGGTTGTTGATGTATAACATCGATTGAAACCAGTCATTCCAATAAGAGAAGCAGAGAAATAGTCCAATGGTTGCAATGACCGGCAGGGAAATCGGCAAAATGATGGAGAAAAAGATTCGCAGCTGGCTCGCACCATCAATTTCAGCAGATTCAATCAGCCCGTCGGGAATTGTGCTTTTAAAGAAGGTTTTACAAATGATAACGTTAAATGAAGAGACGGCAAGCGGCAGAATAAGTGCCCAGACGCTGTCTTTTAGTCCTAATAGATTAGTATTAATGAAGTAGCTGGAAACCAGACCGCCATTGAATATCATGGGGATGAAAACGACCCAAGTTAGAAAGCCCTTCAGTTTGTAGTTTGGGCGAGAAAGGACATAACCCATGGAGGTGGTAAGAAATATACCGAGCACAGTACCAACCACCGTAACAAGAGCGGATACGCCGAGCGCCCGCAAAATCATCGTTCCTTGCTTGATCACATAAGCGTATGCTTCGCCTGATAATGCAACCGGCAATATATGATATCCTGTCTCACGTATGGAGTCCTCACTGGAAAGTGAAATGGATAGCACTACAATTACGGGTATGACGCAGATCAGCGCCAAGACGATAAAGATCAGGTTGAAAAATAGGTTTACAGCGTTGCTTGTACGGTTGAATTTCTCAAGGCCTGTTTCGTAAGTCCTTCTCGTTGACATGGTCTTACCTCCTTACATCATCGCGCTATCTGGATCGATTTTGCGAACAATCCAATTAGCGATTAGAATAGTTGCACAACCCAGAACGGACTGTACGAATGCGGCAGCAGCTGCCATCCCTAAGGTGGCGGATTTCAGTTGTTTATACACCATGACATCGATGGTGGTAGACACGTTAAACAATGAATTGGAATCTCGCGTGACCTGAAAGAACAAGCCGAAATCGGTGTAGAAGATACGTCCAACTGATAGAATGAACAGCATGACGATAACGAGTTTGAGCATTGGCAATGTAATAAAACGTGTTTGCTGCCAAATGGAAGCGCCATCAATTACAGCTGCCTCATAGTAAGTGCTGTCAAGGCTTGTGATGGTTGCCAAATAAATGACCATGCCATAACCTAAGCCTTTCCATACATTTAAGAGAATTAGAATGTACGGCCAGTAAGCCGGCTCCATGTACCAGTTAACAGGATCGCCGCCCATGTTGACGAGCAATTGATTAAGAATCCCTTTATCAAAGCTTAGGAACGCCCAACCTACAGCAGATACGACAACCCAAGATAAGAAATAAGGGAGGAACATCATCGTTTGATAGACTTTGCTTGCTTTGCGGCTGTGGAGCAGCCCGATCATAATAGCGAAGAGAACGGGCAACACAATACCAAGAACGATAAAAATAATGTTGTATCCAATAGTGTTTCGAATAATGATCCAAGCGTCATTTGACTTGAATAAGAACTCAAAGTTTTTGAAGCCTACCCAAGGACTATTAAATACATTGCTCAAAAACCCGCCGCTAATTTTGAAGTTTTTGAAGGCAATTATGATCCCGAACATAGGTAAGAAGCAAAACAGGATGTACCATATCGTTGTAGGCAATGCCAAGAGGGTGAGTTCCGTATCCTGCTTGTGCCAACGAATTCGTAAGCGCTTTCTTTTATCTTGAAGTTCAACTGTCGATTTCATGCCTTTTACTCCTTTCGGTGTCTTCTCGGATGTGTTGCACTTGTTAAGCTCATTGTATAATAGGAGGATTTGATGCTTCTAGATAACAAACTTGATACTATAGTCAACAAACGTTAGATTCGATCATTCTGTTTTACAGAACTTTAAGAATGGACTCAAGGTTTAATTCCAATATGTGTTAAAATAAATGGATAATTACGTGAATGGGCTTGAAAAGTTAAGTCAGGAGTGTGGATAATGGGTACATTTCTTTCAAACATCCAGGTTTTCACCGGTGTGCAAGATAGCGCAAAGTTGCTCGAAGAACTGGTGCTTGCCGTAAGAAATAGGCTAGTAGGGGACGAATATGAGGAAACAGACTCCGCTGAATCGGCTGACCGCTCCCTTATTTTGCAGATTTCCTCTGACCGATGGATTTCCGTCTACGACCAAAGACTTGATGAACAGGACATGGATGCGCTGGACGCGCTGGGCACTTCCATCTCGGCATCTGCTGGTGTCCCTGCTATTGGTTCCCTCGTACATGATAGCGACCTGTTCTTCATGCGTCTGTACCGGAATGGCAGGATGGCCGATACGATAATCAATGACTTGAATCTATTCAATGAGATGTTCGGGGGGAGTCGTCCCCGAAAACGGAACGGTCTGCCTTCAAAATGGGCTGAGGTTTGTGCTACAGGTGTGAACCCTGCCGAACTAAAGGCGATTTGGGAGAAAGAAATGGTCTTCGCTGAAGAAGCGCTGGCGCTGGCGGCGGAGCTGCTGGATATTCCAGCTGATGCGGCAATGCGGGGTTATGAAACGGATTCGGATTTTAAGCAAGAAACGAAAGTAATTCATTTGCGCAGCAAGATCCGCTTCACAGATCATTTTGAAGAAATCAATGCACCCAAACTGGCATTCTCGAGCTGGAACTCCTTCGCAGCAGGAGATGCTGGCATTTTGTCAAAGGTTCAATACGGACTAATCAATCAAGGGCAAGCCTTTACTGGTCTTGATGTGCTGCTTTGGGGGCCTGCTCTCGAAGAGCGGCTGATTGAACTAGGAGCGGGGATTCTGATTTGTACGTCGAACCATTCCCACACCCGGCCTGAATGGAACATTGACCCGCAGCCGTATGAGTTCGAAGTAAAACAGTCGGGAATGGATCAACTATCGCAAATTAAGGGATACCGCTATGAATATCCAGAAATGTCCTTTCCTGATGCGTATATACAGATGATGAATCCAGAGACTGCTGCCAAGCTAGGCCTCATGCGTAAGTGGATGGATAGTTTTAATCAAAATGGCTATTCGTTTCAGCTTTCGTTTACAGGAAAAAGGGTGGGCAAATCCGATCTATTCATCGCATTTTTGCCGAGAGAGATTGGGGAAGGCCAGCTGGTTAAAAGCTTGCCAGTATTTATTGGTGTAAAACCGGACAAAGAATCGATTTTTATAAATGAGACGGGCGGCTAATGTAGTTAGTGACGTCGTTCCTGATCATAGTTCCTTTTGAAATAACCGGGATTGACTCCAGTTATGGACTTGAAAGTTTTGGATAAGTGATGAACATCAGTGAAACCGCAATATTCACTCGTCTGCTGGAGGGACATGCCTTCCTTCAACAGCTCCTGAGCATGCTGGATACGCAAGTTCAGTAAGTATTGATAAGGTGTCATATTGAATTGTTTCTTGAATAGCACTGTGAATCGAGAGGGAGAAAGGTCTGCTCTTTTGGCCATATCGCTAACATTGATAGGTTCTGAGATGCGAAACGCTAAATAGGAAGTAATCCAGTTCAAGAAAGGACGACGAGATGACGAGGCAGCTTGTGGCTTCATATAACTTTTGAAAATAACGGTCAGAAATTCATAAGCCAGCTGATTGGCTTCCATAATGCCTAGATAGGTTTGTGACTGCCAGCATTCGATGATCTTGAAGACGAGGTCACGCAGCTTAACGGAGTGCGGAGTTTCAAGTTTAAATGGAATGAGTAAGGATTCGCATTCATGCAATCTAGGTTGTGAGTAAGTGGAGTAGGGGGACATGTCCAATTGTCCTGGTCGCGTGATAAAGCTCTTATCCTTCTCTGGATTATAAAAGAAATCCAGATGCACGTAAGGATTGATCGTATCGGTAATGCCTTTGATTGTATGTACATCTCCGGGCTGAAGCAAACAGAGATCTCCTGCTTTCAAGAGATGAACGTTACCGTTGACCTCGATTTCGAACGAACCCTCCTGCACGTAAAAAATGATATAATCCAGCAAATTGCGCTCGCCTAGGAAAAAGGGCGGACGGATCGCATAATCTGATTCGCGAACATAAGGAGCGATAGTGTAGTCCTCTAATCTCATCGTAATTTGCCTCTTTCATTATAAAATAATCGTTTTATACATAATAAATAGATCTTATATATACAGGAATAAAGCTTATATTCCATTAAGATGAAGGTAGATTGTTGTTCAAGTATACCATGATCTTAAGGGAGGTAATAAGCATGAAAAAGGCGTATAAGGGTACTAAAATGAGAGAAATAAGTTTTCCGCTTGGAGGAATCGGCAGCGGAAGCATCGGTCTTGCAGGCAATGGCCGGTTGGTGGACTGGGAAATATTCAACCGTCCGAACAAGAAGAGTTTCAACGGTTTTAGCCACTTCGCCATAAAGGCGGAGCGGGAAGGAAAAGTGCTGGATGCGCGGGTGTTGAACGGCGATTTGCAAGCGCCTTATGTCGGCGAGCATCTTCGCGGTGCTCCGCTCCATAGCGGATACGGATTCGGACCTGAAAGCCAGACGATGGCGGGTATGCCGCATTTTCGAGAGGTCGAATTCAGGGGCGAATTCCCGTTGGCAGGCATGTCATTCGCGGAAAACGATTTCCCCGGGCGAGTCGAATTAGTGGCCTTTAATCCGTTCATACCGCTCCAAGAGGATGACTCTAGTCTTCCCGCGGCTTTTTTTGAGTGGGAAGTTGAAAATACAAATCATGAAACGATGGCGTACACGTTATGCCTCTCGGCTGGCAACCCCATTCCGACGGAAAAGGTAAATCACCGATACAGCATGATTGAAGGCAACGAAGGCGAATGCATACACATGATTAAGCTAAGCTCTGACCATCATGACGATGCGCACGCTCAGTTCGGCGATATCACTCTGTCAACTGATGCACCAGATGTCAGCTACCAAGAATTCTGGTATCGCGGCGGCTGGTGCGACAATCTCGAGATGTTCTGGCATGATTTCACGCAGCAAGGACGTTTGCAAAATCGGCAGTATCCCGTGACTGAGCCGCCTTTGGTTCGCAAAGACACGGCATCACTTGCCGCTCATATTGAGCTGAAGCCCGGAGAAAAGAAAAAGATTCGGTTTACGATCAGTTGGAGCTTTCCAAACGTGGAGAACTATTGGAATCCCAATCCGCTAGGCTCTAACAGCTGGAAAAATTATTATGCGACGCTGTTTGAGAATTCCAGCGCATGCGCGAAATATGCGTTTGACCATTGGGATCGTCTTTACAGTGAGACCGTAAGGTTCAAAGATGCGTTGTTCTCATCGACTGTGCCCGATGTCATCAAGGATGCGGTGTCCGCAAATTTATCCGTGGTCAAAACGGCAACAACACTTCGTCTAACCGACGGTTCCTTCTATGGATTCGAAGGCAGCATCGAAGATACTGGCTGTTGCGAAGGTTCCTGTACGCATGTATGGAATTATGCTTATGCACTTCCCTTCCTATTCCCACGCTTAGAGCGCAGCATGCGGGATTTAGATTTTAAATACAACAAACGTGACGACGGCAGAATGTCATTCCGGTTAATGCTCCCGCTTGGACGCGAGCGGATGGATTCCCGTGCTTGCGCGGATGGTCAATTTGGCGGCGTTATTAAAGCTTATCGAGATTGGAAAATATCGGGCAATACAGAGTGGCTTACGTCCGTCTGGCCAGAAATTAAGCAAAGCATTACGTATGCTTGGGCCGATACTAACGAGGACAAATGGGACCCGGATAAAATGGGCCTATTGTCGGGCAGGCAGCATCACACACTTGACATGGAGCTATACGGACCGAATTCTTGGCTGAGCGGATTTTACTTAGCGGCCCTTAAAGCGGGAGCGGAGATGGCGGCATTCTTAGGTGAGAGTGAAACTGCTGACGAATTTGACAGCCTGTTTCAATCGGGGAAACGATGGATCGACGAGCATCTGTTCAATGGCGAGTACTACGTGCAACAAGTCGATTTATCGGATAAATCGCTGCTTGATAAATTCGACACGGATACCGTCAGCACGTATTGGAACAATGAACGAGGGGAAATCAAATACCAGATTGGGGAAGGCTGCGTCATTGACCAAGTCATTGCACAGTGGCACGCTAATTTATGCGGTTTGGGCGAAATTTTCGATAAGGAACAGATGCGTACATCTTTGAAGTCGTTGTATCGGTATAATTTCAAATCCAGCATGAGGCGGGAAGCGAATACTTGGCGCTTGTACTCTCTTAACGACGAGAGCGGACTCGTGATCTGCACTTGGCCAGAGGACCGACATAAGCCGGCGATTCCACTCACTTATAACTCAGAGACGATGACCGGCTTCGAATACCAAGCGGCTGCGCACATGATTCAAGAGGGTTTTGTCGATGAGGGAATTTCCATCGTTCAAGCGATCCGTGACCGTTACGACGGCGAGAAACGTAATCCGTGGAACGAGATCGAATGCGGCAGCAACTACGCGAGATCTATGGCAAGTTACTCCTTGCTGCAAGTCTTCAGCGGCTTCGAATACGACATGGTCGAAGGCATGATTGGATTCAAACCTGTTCAGTCGGATGCGGATAAGTTTCGTACGTTATGGTCGCTTGACATGGGCTGGGGCGTCTACGAGCAAAGCGAGACACAGACGCAGTTGCAATTACTGGGCGGCAAGCTAGTCTTGAAGTCGATTGGATTACCCGAAGATAGAATCGAAACGATTAAACAAATTGAATTAGGCGATGCTAGTTTGGCTTATATCATCGTAGAAGATAGGATTCATTTTGAACTGCCGATTATCATTGATGAGGGAAACATGCTTGTAATTAAGCATGCTTAGAGGCAAGAAGTTTAGCTTTAACCAGTCTGACAGAACGTATCCTACCTAATTAAGTTAACTATTTCGGCCAAAGCGGCATTTGTACGAATGCTTCATATGCGCTTAACATCCAGAAAAGCTCTAGTTTATGGGCATTTGCGAACTTAAGCCTAAAACCACTGTTTTCCAAAACGGTGGTTTTTTTGTTTTATATTAAATTTGATCATTAGGAATAGTAGTTTACTATTTTGGAATGAACAAAGATTGAAAAACACTTGAACAACTCAGTGAAAAGTATAATATGGAAATGAAGCTATATTTAATAAGAACTTGGGACTGCGTGAAGCAAGCTGTTAAGGTATCGTTGTGCAAATAAAGGAGGAGCGTGCATGAGGATGAGTCAAGACGCTGCTGTTAAGAGCCAATGGGTGGTGGAGGTTCGATGAGGATTGACGATCAAGAGTATATTTCGAGCGAGCTTCTTTTGATTTTGGAAGCGGTTGCAGACCAACTGATTCCAGGAGATGCATGGCCGTCGGCGACCGATGGAGGAGTTATAGCATACCTGAAACGTATCTCTGCCCAGGATGCCGCTGTCTGGACGGATCTGATAGAACCAGGTCTTCGTGCATTGGAAGCAGAGGCATTAGCTCTCCATAACCAACCTTTTTCGGAACTATCGCCTCATGAGAAGGATCGATTGTTGCGCGACGCCGAGCATGATTCTTTTGGCGGCTGGCCTGTTTCATCCAAACATTTCTTTGACACTTTATTGTGTCTGGTCGTTGAAGGATACTATGGAAGCCCGGAGCTTGGCGGGAATAGTGAAGGCAGATCATGGGAAATGATCGGGTTTCGTCCGGGGACTGTCCCCGAAAGCGTTGACACAGCGCCAGAAATAGATTTACCGCAAAAAAACCTCGATCAGCTTCGCGACCAATATGATGTGGTCATCATAGGTGCTGGAGCTGGCGGCTCGGTAGCTGCGGCTGTATTAGCTGAATCAGGGCTTCAAGTTCTCGTTATCGAGCGTGGAAGCTGGCTTCGTTACAGTCAGGTAGGCAGTGATCATTTGCGCAACCATCGCTTTAGCAAATATGGTCATAACACAGGACCAGGAATGGAAGGCAGCCCTCGTACGATTCTATTGGCGGGCGGAGATGAACGGATTACGTCGCCTATTGATGGGGACTATCACAATAATGCAATGACGCTGGGTGGAGGGACAAGAGTTTACGGGGCGCAGGCATGGCGATTTCATCCAGATGACTTCCGCATGGCGAGTCGCTATGGAATACCAGACGGGAGCTCGCTCAGCGATTGGCCGATTAGCTATGAAGAACTTGAACCGTATTACATGCGGGCAGAGTGGGAAGTTGGCGTCTCTGGTGATGGGAATGCCCATTCTGGACGCGGGAAGCGACGACAGGATTATCCAATGCCAGCGCTGTCACGTACGCTGGAGGCAGACCGTCTAGCTAGAGCAGCAGAAAAGTTGGGATGGGAAGCGGGTCCGGTGCCGCTGCTCATCAACTCCGTTGATAGGGACGGTCGGCCAGCTTGCGGCCGGTGCGGACAGTGTGTTGGATTTGCCTGCCCGACCAATAGCAAGAATGGCGGGCATAATACGATGTTAGTGAGGGCACTCGCAACAGGTAACTGCGACCTGATCTGTGATACTACGGTGGAGCGCATTGAAACCGAGGGTGGAAAACATGCTACCGGGGTTCGTATCGTGCAGCAATTGGAGGGCTCAATCCAGCGACGGATAATACGTGCGGGGCATGTTGTAGTTGCCGCCGGAGCTATCGAAAGCGCACGCCTCCTACTCAACTCGGCAACGGAATCAGAACCGGATGGAATAGGCAATCGGAGCGGACAAGTAGGAAGAAACCTTCAAGGCCATGTCTACTCTGGTGCTTACGGCCTCTTTGATGAACCGATTCAAGACGGTCTTGGTCCGGGAGTAAGCATTGCTACTTTCCGCTTTGACCATAGCAACGAGGGCATTATCGGGGGAGGGCTGCTTGCCAACGAGTTCACTCGGTTGCCGCTTATTCACTGGTATCGAGCGCTTGCCCCGAATGCGGCGCGATGGGGGAGCGCAGGCAAGGAAACCATGCGGCAGAGCTTCTTGCGCACCAGCCAAATTCAGGGGCCGATCCAAGAGATTCCGAGCGCGGAGTCAAGGGTGCGGCTATCGAATACGGTAAAGGATCGCTTTGGCATACCTGTTGCTCAGCTCTCGGGCAGCGTCCATCCTGAGTCGCTGCGAGCTTCAGCCATGCTGGGAGAGCAAGCAGAGAAGTGGCTCTGGGCTGCTGGAGCAAGTGAAGTTTGGCAAACTCGGGCAGGTGGCGGGCTTAGCGCCGGACAACATCAGGCAGGTACACTTCGCATGGGCAATGACCCTTCTACTTCCGTCACTGATCCCTTAGGTCGTATACATGGATACGACAATCTATGGGTGAGCGACGGATCTGTGCACGTGACCAATGGCGGTGTTAATCCGGTGTTGACGATCATGGCTTTAGCTTTCCGTACCGCAGAAAACCTCGTTAAACAAGGGTAGCGAAAAATTATAGAAGCATAGTAAAAAAACGAATCATAAAAAACTCGCTAAACCCTCGGATGGTCATCTTGCTATTAGAGAAGCGTAGTGGAAGAACTGCATCTGTGCAGTTCAAAAAAGGGAGGTAATTATGTCCATTATACGCCTTGCTACCCTGGAAGATATCGATGAGCTTGTTCTAATGCGCTGGGAGTTCTCGGAAGAGGAGAACAGCGATAGTACACTAAACTACGAGGAGTTCCATCAGACTTGTTATGAATTCTTAGTTAAAGCAATGAAAAGCGGAGAATGGTATATTTGGGTAGCAGAAGATTCAGGAAGCATAGTGTCACATATGTATCTTCAACTCATTCATAAAGTACCGAGACCCGGTAAATCCCCGGACCCTTATTATGGATACGTGACCAACGTATATACGCGACCAGCATTTAGAAATCAAGGAATCGGCAGCGACATTCAATTGGCCATGGAGCATTGGTCAAAAGAAAATAAAGTCGAGTTCCTTTTGGTTTGGCCGAGCAGCAATAGTGTGCAATTTTACTCCAAAAATGGTTTCTTTCGCTGCGAAGAAGCGATGGAAAAGCATTTTTAATTCTATAATAAGAGCAGGAGCTGCGATAGCCTGCTCTTCTTTTTTTGCTCGATCAGAAAATATTCAGATTTCTCTATTCGTATTCGTCCACATCCGCTAAGATAGGTTTGTACTCAAAAAGATGGATAGCGGGGGTTCAGCACCCCAAAGAAAAGGAGCACTAACCATGATTAAGCAAGTATTAGGATTACAACAGAAAGAAGGATCTGCTGAAAAGAAGGTTACCTGGTTGGAATTGTTTTATGATTTGCTTTTTGTAGCGGCAGTTTCAAAAGCAGCTCATGTGCTGCTGCATGTCGAGAATGGCACCATTCCAGTAGAATACTTGGGGAAATTTGTACTAATCTTTGTTCCAATCTGGTGGGCTTGGGTGGGGCAGTCGCTTTTTGTAAATCGCTTCGGACAAGATGTCTTGTCTCACAGAATATTTCTGATTTTACAATTATTTTTTGTATTAATCATGACCGCCAGCTTATCGGTTGATTTTGATCAATATTATGTTTCATTTTTAATAGGCTATATTGGTTTAAGAGCTATGACGGCTATTCAATATTTAGCGGTACATAAGAAAGAAGAAGCACATAAAAAAATCACTGCTCAGTATTTAGGGAGTCGCTTTTGGATTGGTTTGGTCATATCTGCATCATCATTATTTTTTGACTCGTGGATACGATATGCCGTTTTGTATGCGGGAATAGCTGTAGACATATTGCTGCCTTTAATCGGTCGAAAATATTTAGTGAAAAGCCCGGTAAATACTCATCATTTATTAGAACGCTTCTCACTGTTTACCCTTATTCTGCTTGGCGAATCCGTAATCAGCATACTAGCTGTATTGCAGTCCAGCAACTGGACGTGGCAATCTATCTTATTTGCGTTAATTACTTTTGTGTTAATCATCGCTATGTGGTGGCAATATTTTGATAACGTCGAGAAGAAAGTAAACAAATCAATAGAGACTGCAGGACAAACGATTATTTATGGACATTTATTCATTTATTTATCAATGTGTATGATCGCAGCTTCGATTCAGTTGTTATTTTTGAAACAATTAGATTATTTATTTATGTTAGGTTATATGTTTGGATCTGTGTTGCTCTACTTTTTTTCAACCTCATTAGTTTTCCATAAGTATAGACATGAACATCAAAGATTGGGCATATCACATTTAGCACTTTTCTTAGGGCTGCTGATCACTTTTTTTACAATGGATTTATTTTTTGTACTCCCAAATTATATAATCATTGGAGAAGTAATGGTGTTTTTTGTTGTATATGCAAAATTAACAACGCAAAACATGAAAAAGCCATGAGCACGGATCATTGCTGAACGGTACTCATGACTATCGACTTGTCTGCTGCTTGCTATGGGCTGATGATACCTTTGGCCCGAGCGTCTTTCAGCCACTGCGGGTATTCATTGAATAGTCGATCATACAGATCCTCGTCACTAACTTGGTCCAAATCATCCAGCGCAAAAAAATCGGCGTTATCGAGTACTCGTCCCCTCAAATCATCGAGCTTGCGCAGCACGCCGAAGTCGGCATTACCGAGGCCGACAAATTGCCAAAATATATTTTGACCAGAGCTATCAATAAGCAGCTTCGAAATTTTTTTCGTTTCATAGATGCCGCCATCGCTGAAGAAGACAATGTAGGTTGGCATTTTAGAAGGCTCTTCTTGTGTATACTTCTTGATTATATCGGCCATAACGAGAGGCTCATTATTACCAGCGCCGAGGCCGCCAAATAGGCGAGGGGCCGGATATGTATTTTTAACGTAATTTTCGTATTCATTTTCGTTTACGCTCTTCATTCGTTGACTCTTCGAGGCAAAGAACCAGACATCCATCATGCCATCGTCATCCATACTGGCGGCAACTGCAAGTACCCGCTCAAATGCTCGCTGCACGACGCCTTTTTCGTAGAGAGCATACATGGAGCCGGAGGCGTCGAATATAACAGCTACGCGTGCTTTTTGCTGATCGATATTTTTTTTGCGAAGCGATATGGCCACTTTTTGTTTCAACAAATCAATTTTGTTCAAATTAATTTTAGATGGCGCAGTACTTGCCGAGGAACTCGCTGCGCCTGAGCGTGCAGCTTTGATTTCGGATACAGCTTTTGAGCGTGCCTGATCGGCTTGAATCGTCGGAGCTGCTGGGGATGGGGGACTGCTTGTATCTGCTTCCTCAGCAACGTTTACGCCATGAGCTTCCGCGAGCGGTTTCAAACCACCGTGGAAACCTTTGCCAACTGCACGAAGCTTAAAGCCACTTGAATGCAGGTACAGCTCGGCGAGCACTAGCGAGGTTTCAGCATTTCCTTCTGTTATTTCATATACAATTTTATTCACCGAGGTTTCGGCAGTGATTTGGCATCCCTTTACATCTGCGAACGTTCCCGGTCCATCAAGGGTGATTGCAAATACGCATTTTTGAACCTTCGATGATTGGAGGGCAGTAAGATTAATGATAAATTCACTATTCCATTTGTCTTGTGGAGTGAATTGCACGATGCGCCCGGGATCGGCAGGCTGGTTATAAAATACGAAATAATCATCGGATGAAACTTTACCGTCAGAGCCTACCATAAAGCAGCTGACATCGAGATCTGCTGGCGAATGCTTGCAGGAAATGGAAACCTTCACCGTGGCCGCCTCGCCAAGTGGAGCATTAGCGCCTGTTATTAATTTAATCGTAGAAGTACTCATACGTTCACTCTCCTTGTCTCGTACTGAGAATGTGAGGGATAACCTGCATATTATGGAAACCTTACACTGTAATGGTTGAATTATATCATAGGATTGAATAGAGAACTATTTTAATAGATAGGTGTGATTTAATAGATTATCCATGTTTAACAATCAATCTGCTTAGCTTGGTTTGGTGTCCGGTGAGAATGTGTTTGGCTGTTGGAATTTAAGATGTTGATTCTACGAGCTTCCAAACTTCACTCATTCTTTCAATCCCGACTGTCAAATCATCGTCAGTGAGGTGGGAAAAGCCGAGGCTTATGCCAATCCGATTACGGTTCGTTCGATCTTTCGCCCACTCGACGCCTGCTTCCCTGCAAGCCTTCTCAAAAGCATCATAATCCTCTTGTGCTCCTGCCCACCAACCGAAAATATGCAAACCTGCATCTCCCTCAACCCAGCGAATCGGAATGGTCAATCGTTTCAACGCGTCGCGCAAAAGAGTGAATTTGTGGCTGTATATTCGCTTCATTCGTCTCAAATGCCGTTCATACAGCCCGCTATTCATGAACGAGGCGAGTGCCCGCTGCTCAAGAATTGCGCTTGGATGCGGCTCATATAACGCCTTTGCTCTAGCAAAGGGCATGACTAAAACTCTCGGCAGAACAACAAAACCAAGCCTTATATCCGTCATCATCGTTTTGGAAAATGTTCCTGTGTATATGACGAGATCAGCTGAAGTTTCCAAACTTTTGAGCGTCTCAATCGGTTTGCCTCGGTGGCGGAATTCACTGTCATATTCATCCTCGACGATAAATGCACTCTGATCAGCGGCCCATTGGAGCAGCTGCTGCCTTCGCTCCATGTTCAACACTGCCCCCGTTGGGTATTGGCGATTCGGTGTAACAAAAAGCAGCTTGGCATTCCACGGCTTAGGAACTAGTCCTTGATCGTCAACTTCACCTTCAATCAACATTGCTCCTGAAGCAAGTACAGCTTTCCGAATCCCATAATAACCGGGGCTTTCGGCTACGACGGCATCCCCAGAGCCTGCTAAAAGCTGTGTCAACAAGGCAATTGCTTGCATCGATCCGTTTACGATCGCAATTTGCTCCGAATTAGCAACAATACCCCGATAGCGCTGAAGATGCTTAGCGATGGCTTCGCGCAAAGTTTCCACACCAAGCGGCTTGTGTGCATCGATATTAGCTTTTTCTGTCATTTTCCTTGTTTCATCATACAGGCACCGATTCCAGTCTTCCTTCGAAAACGAGCTCATGTCGGTTATTCCCAGTTGAAAGGATATTTTCTCGGAACATTTTGAATGTTCTGAACCATCATTTACTAATGTCTGATGGCTATCCGTCCCATCAATGTGGGTATCTGTTTCCCTGACATGAACTGCCATGCCTGCAATCCGCTCACCCCATTCAGACAATTGTATTTCTCTCTTGGCAAAAGGGAGCAAAGAAAGGTTCGTTGTCTGATAACTAACGTATGTTCCGCTGCCGGTCAAGGGAGCCACATACCCTTCAGCTGTGAGTGCTTCAAGTACATTCGAAACTGTACCGCGTGAAAATCCATACATCCTCGCTAGTTCCCGGCTTGAAGGAAGTTTATCCCCATGGACAAGCTTGCCTTCCATCAAAGCATCCCGCAGCGCATGGTACAACATCTCATATTTGGTGGTGTAACGTTCCTTATACGGCTCTAAAGCTAAATAAATAGTCATGTTTGCTTACCTGCCGTTTCTAAAGTGGTCTAATGAAATTTATCGAAAATGGATCTATTACTAATCCGATATGCATCATATAATGACAACAATCTCACATTTCAAGTAAACAAGCAATACGGAATCCATACCATAACAGAGATACTATTCTTATATAAAATTGGAGGTCACGGTAATGAATACAGAAAAAAAAACATTGCAAGGAACGCGCGCAAAGCTGACCTTGTTGGAGGAGCATCATGCTGGCATGCTGCTGGAAGCGGCAAAGGACACACTGATTTGGGGGGTGTCTTTGAAAGGGATTTCTTCGTTAGCTGATGCCGAGCAGTATATTGGGCAAGCCAAAAAAGAAGAGGCAGCGGGAACCTGCATTCCTTTTGTTATATGGGATCAGGTGCAGAATAAAATCGTTGGGAGTACCCGATTTTTCGATATTTCAGCAGAGCATCGCGGTTTGGAAATCGGCTACACTTGGATGAACCCCAGCGTTTGGCGGACAAGGGTGAATACCGAATGCAAATATTTACTGCTGCGCGAAGCATTCGACAATCACAACATGATCAGAGTACAGCTTAAAGCGGATCTTCGTAATACGAGGTCACAGGCAGCTATTGAGCGCATCGGTGGCATTCGAGAAGGGGTGCTGCGCAACCATCGCGTGTTAAGTGACGGCTATATTCGCGATACAGTAATGTACAGCATTACGAATCAGGAATGGCCGTCGGTTAAGGCAAGGCTGGAGTCTTATCTCTCTAAATAGGAATGGGGTTATACCCCTTCCTTTGTATATAACGAATCATTTCTTGGCAGCTCACCTCGAGTCGGTATACATCACGAGCATGGAGGATACAGAGACCTTGGACAATGAACATGACGGTAGAAAACATGAGCGTTCTTCAAGCGCTCAAACCTTTCGCCGAGGCAGAGCGATTGCATTCCTTATATATTTAAAGAAATTCCATAGGTTGAATTTCAAACCACAAATAATTAATTTATAAAGGTTGTGATTCCATGTTCACGCCAGTCACCCTTCGAGGGGATCTAGTCCATCTGGAACCAATGACAATGGACCACGTCGATGCTCTCTGCTCCGCCGCTTCGGAAGATCGGTCACTTTATATGTATACGAATGTGCCAAATGGGCGGGTGGATACCGAACGCTACATAGAGGGTGCATTAATGTCCTACGAGAAAGGCCGTGCAGTGCCGTTTGTGGTTCGTCATATTGAAACAGGGCGTATTGTTGGAACCACAAGATTTCTGGATTTAGAGGTTTTCTCATGGCCGCCTCCATGGCCTCCAGGCGTTGCGAGCGGACCATCGCCTTCGGATGAGAAACCGCCAACCGTGGCCGAAATCGGCAGCACTTGGTATGCAGCCTCAGTTATTCGTTCAGGAGTTAATACAGAGTCTAAGCTTCTTCTGCTTACCCATGCGTTTGAAACGTGGAAGGCGACTAGAGTTTCGCTCAAAACAGATGCTCGCAATTTACGTTCTCGTTCAGCGATATTACGGCTTGGTGCTGCTTTTGAAGGTATTCGAAGGGTACATGTCCCTGCAAGCGATGGGGGTATTAGAGATACAGCTTATTATTCGATACTTGCCGAGGAATGGCCAGCGGTGCGAGCCAATCTTCAAGAACGTCTTCAAAGAGGCCCAAATCGTCGTTGATATTTTAGCAAATGTCGCATGTGAAAATGAACTGAACAAATAATAAGCTTAAAAACGAGCTCCCAAACGATCAATTTAGCATAAATGAACTTGCAAAACAGTACATTCAGATGAAGGTAAGCAAGTTAGGAGGGAAAAAATGTGGAAACCATATCAAGAAATACTGAATCATGAGGCGGATTTTAGGGTTAAATATAGGTTCTATTCTCATGAAGAAGGGGGCAGGAAGAAGCCTGTATTTCAAGGTTTACGCACTGATTTCTTTTATGATGTTAATGATAGCAAGGAAGGTATTTTTTCTGCTATCTTTCCAGAGTTTGAAGACGAACATGGAAATATTATATTAAATGATGCTAGACCTGTACCAATAGAAGGCACTGCTAAAATGTGGATTATTTTCTCTCAAATGAGAAGAGAAGTTCACGTGAATAATATTAAAATGGGAATGATAGGCTATTTCATGGATGGTCCGAAGAAAGTGGCGATTGCTGAAATTATTGAGATTTTAGGGCTGCACTCTAATGCGGAATTCATAAAATAAGATATTTAATTAAAATGTGATTTTTTAACAAGAAACTGGACAGGTTTTTTTGGGCAACTCCTGGCACACTTCTCAATTGTACATTGCTGCGCGTGTAGTTACCTCACTCTTCTAAAGCCAAGAACACAAAGAAGGTTAACTTAGTGAGTACATCAATCAGCAGCAGCTTCATCCAAGTGCACAAATGCACTTATTTAACCAACTACTTTTCAAATTTGCTCAACTAGATGTATTTGTGCACCTATTTTCTTCATTTCGTCTTGTTTGTTAAAAATCAGGTGCACTTCTGCACTTATTTAAATTCCAAAAGGCAGAATTGCTTGATCTCATCCGAGAGAATTCTTTTTTTGTAGAGGGGACGAATGAACGGGCAGATCTTATCGAGGCATGCAAGTTATCCTATACAAATTTGTAATAGAGGATTGTTAAAATTCATTGTTTTCTCAACCTAAAACGAGCCACTAGAAGCGATTCTAGGGCTCGCTATTTTTTTGGATATGACTTTCAAGTTGCGGGTTATCGTTAAGACAGGCTATTTGGTATTACAAGTGCTGAATCAGTTGCTTAACGAGCTTTTCCAAGTAAAGCTGGTCAACCTCGTCAAAACGATCAAGCTCAGGACTATCTATGTCGAGAACGCCGAACAACTCGTCGTTTATAATAATTGGAATAACGATTTCGGATTGGGATGCGGCATCACATGCGATATGTCCCGGAAACTCATGCACATTTCCAACTCTGACAGTCACTCTTTGGCTGGCAGCTTTCCCGCAAACGCCCCGATGTAGAGGAATGCGGACGCAAGCAGGCAATCCTTGAAATGGTCCTAGGACTAGTTCTTCGCCCCGATACACGTAAAATCCAACCCAATTAATACGATCTAAAAATTGATTAAGCAAGGCCGATGCATTGGACAGGTTGGCAATTACATCAGATTCACCCTCCAGCAAAGCTTGAAGCTGCCGGATGGCTAAATCGTATTTTTGCTCCTTTGATCCTTCGTAATGTTCTGGATGAAACATCGTTCGACTCCTTTATCTTAAACGGGATTAGTTTATTATTTTTTGTTGTACATCACATTTTAGCATACTCCCTAATAAAATTTAAACATTTCGAGATAACTAGGAAATGAAGCAGCGGAAATCAAATGGATTAATTTTCAATGGGAGAACGCATACTAACAAAAAGGAGTGATGGTTATGGAGAATAATAAAGACAATCCGAAAAAAGACTACAAGCCAGACATTACGAATTACGATTATGTTTGGGGCAGTGACCAAGATGAATATGTGAAAAACGACCAACCTGCTGACGAAGCAACAAAGCAAGAAATTGAACTTTCCGAAAAATGATTTAATGGCACGTATATTTAAATCAGGAAGAAAAAAAGTCCCTATCTTTGGGGATTTTTTTTTGCTATTTACACCATTGGTAATTAGTCGTAAAATAAGACGCGAAATGGGAAAGATGAGATATTTTCTATGGGGGAATGATAATGAGTTCGTTCATTAATTGGTTGAATCGTAAACGAATTATTCCTTGTGATTTATGTGGAAAAGAGCTTAACATTTATGCATATCAATCAGACGACTCATTAATCTTACTATGTCCATTATGTAAGCAATACTATTTTAAATCGGATGCGACTTCACCAATTGTTAAATATGATCTGCCTGAAGGTCTTAGAAAAATATTTGATATGGACCCGGATAACAAATATTATATTGGAGGTTCAATTAGCGAAGCGTATGAACCACGTTGGATTAAGGTTTTACGCAAACTATTACATTAATTTAGTTTAACTATCGTTCTGCGTTAGAGTTGAAACCAGTTCAACCTTAATTCTGTCGGGGTCTTCAAAAAATACTGCATAATTATGCTCCCCTCCAGCATACGGATGTTTGTCTTCGTACAATATCTTCATACCACGTGCTCGCAACTTTTTGGTGAAGTTATCGACTTGCTGACGGGATTCTGCTTGGAAAGCCAAATGGTTAAGCCCTACACGACACCTATGATAAGTGGTATCTAGGTACTTTTCCTCTGCTTGAACGAATACAATATATGTTTCTTCATGCTTCCAACTTATCCCTTGACTCCATTTCTGAAACTCCTCATAACCGAGTTCACTTAGAAACCATCCCCAAAATTCTGAAGAATGCTCTAAATTTGAAACGTAGATTTCAATATGATGAATGAGACCTGCCTTTTTGCTCATAGAATTTCCTCCATTTAAACAATCATAAACAATTAAATTCTGTATATTTATTGTTCTCTCTTGCTCATAGCAAGAAATAGCCGTTTGTTTCATTCAAATTGATCAACGATTAAAGATGATTTCGCCAATTTTTCGGTATCCTATGGAGTTGGGGTGAATCAAATCCTTAGACCAAAAGGTGTCGTCTTCAGCTATTGGATGATTCCAGAAATCGATTGGGATTAATTTGTACTCGCTGCTAAGTGAACGAACGACTTCATTTGCTTGCAGCAGCTGTTCTTTTATTACTCGTTTTTTTTCATCAGGCAAAGGCAATCTAGCTGTAAAGTCGGGAAGATTTCCGATTATAACAGCAGCACCTGACTTGCTTAACGCATCTATCATAAGCTCCATTTCCGACTTATAATCATTGAAGTTCCAGCGTCCTTTTAAAATATCATTTGCGCCTGCGATTAGGCTGACTAAGTCGGGCTCTAGTGCTAGAGCCTCTTCCAGCTGCTTTAAGCGAATTTCTTTGGTTATCAATCCACGTTTAGCCAAATTGGTGTATTTTAATGCGGGCTCATGCAGCTCGGCGAAGTGATGGACCCAGCTCTTTAATGGGGTCTCCTCAACTTCATCACCAATACCTTCCGTAAAGCTATCACCTATGGCTACAAAGTGTTTCCACATATCGGGCACCTCTTTCTATTTTATGTATACCTATAGTATAAGACACCGATGTAATGGAGTCGAAGACTAGATGAATCAAGCTATTGATTTATCTAGTCTTTTTTCTGTCCAAATGTTAAAAACGTCAATGTTGAAAGCACATGAAATCGCTTAACATTAAACTAGTGTTTGTATTGCTTTTGAGCACAATCTTCTAAATAATGAAAAAGTGTATACGGTGAAGCCGCATCATTTGCAAGTGGAAACAAAAAACGAGTCTAAGCTGCTGCTTCACGGCAATCTTAGCAAAAATGGAGGCGGTACTTATCCGTACAGGGTTTAGCAGAATAAAGAGCTCACTGTTGCTTCGCTTCGCGTTATTGCTAGCTTTGTTGCTGATCCCGATTGTCTTGATCGGGAACAACTTTTATTCTGGAGGCAGGGAGCTGCTGCGAAGGGAAATATCCAACTCGATGGAGTCGAGGGTTGATGCGAATATACGTGCGATGGAGAAGGAAGTCGAACGGATTCAACTGCTGCAGTTTGAATTAATTAACGACGAATCGCTGAACAAGTTGGCGGTTATTCCAGACTACATGAATCAATATGACAAAAGCCAAGCCATATTAATGGTACAGGACAGGCTGTTTGCACTAAAAAACAGCAGCGTCTATATATCGGATGTGTCCGTACATATTCCCTCCCTTAACCGTACGATATCCGCTATGCAGGGAACGGGCGAAATGATGCATGAACAATTTAATGCTACTAGTGAGCTGGCTAGAAAAAGTCCGGGAAAAGCGATTTATTTCCTTAATCATATTCCTTATATTGTACTTGTTCACGAGGTGCGTGGTTTGTACGAAGCGGAAAATGCGATGTATTCCATTATTGTGGAGCTCTCACCGAATGAGCTAAGCAAATCACTTTCCTCTTTAGAGAGCAGTGAGAATAGCGGCTCCGTTCTAAGCGATCCGAACGGCGATTTTATTATTCGCACTCATCATTATGAGAATCCCTATTTGGATCAGTACATCGATCAATATAAATCGGGTGCACCGAATGAATACGAGAATATTAGGAGTGTCGGCGAGGGAGATGATAGAGTGCTCGTATCCTCTCGGTTCTCTGAGCTTCTCGGGTTCTCGCTCATTCATTTTGTTCCAGAGAAACATTTGTTCAATAACTTACATCGATACCAGCAGCTGTTCTGGGTGTTAATTGCCGTATTCCTCTTCTTTATTATTGTTTTGTGTCTTTCCTTGTACCGTATGATCCATCGGCCGTTGCTTGCGCTTTTGCGCGCATTTAGGAAGATGGAGAAGGGCGAATTGGACGTAACGATTACCGAGAACAGCCGAAGCGAGTTCGGATATTTGCTCCAGGGCTTTAATAAAATGTCCCGTTATATGCGGGATTTAATTGAACAAGTATATACGCACAAAATATTAGTTCAACGAGCTGAGCTGAAGCATCTGCAATCACAAATTAATCCGCATTTTCTATATAACAGCTATTTCACGCTGTATAACATGATTGCGGTAGAAGATCATGACAGTGCCAAGCAGTTCGCTTCCCAGATGGGCAGCTATTTGCAGTACATTACCCGCAATTCCTCAGATGAAGTACCGCTTTTCGAGGAGGCCAAGCATGCCACAATTTATGCTGAAATTCAGGGCAGGCGCTTTCGTCTGCGGATGAAGGCCAAGTGCGGTGAAGTTCCAACCGCTTATCGTGAGGTTAAGGTACCGCGCCTTATTCTTCAGCCCTTAATCGAAAACGCTTTCGAGCATGTTTTTGATCATGTGGAGGAAGGGGGACTTCTGTCAATCACTTTCGAAGAAGCAGAGGATTGTTTGTTGATTCGTGTGGAAGACAATGGCCTATTATTGGACCAGGAACGGCTGGAGATGCTAGAGGATCTGCTGAGAACGGATGAAAGTACGATTGAAACGACCGGCCTTCTAAACATACACCGAAGATTGCGGATGAAATACGGGGAGCGAGGCGGAATCGTTGTGGGGCGCAGCCGCCTTGGAGGATTGGAAGTTCGTTTGACCATATGGAAGGAGGACAAGGAGTATGCTTAGATTGTTAATTGTTGATGACGAGCCCGATATTGCGGACGGTCTCTATACGCTTCTGCAGGAACGTTTTCCGATCGAATTTGAATTATATAAGGCTTATTCTGGAAAGAGCGCACTCGAATGGTTAAGGAGGGGCAAATTTGACATCGTAATGACCGATATTCGAATGCCTGTTCTAAGCGGTCTGGAGCTTCACAAGCATATTCGCAGGTTATGGCCTAGATGCAAAGTTGTTTTTTTGACCGGGCATAGCGAATTTGATTATGTATACGAGGCTATCCATTATGACAATACCAGCTATCTTCTTAAGACGGAGGGTCATGAGAAAATTTTGGATACAATTGGCAAGCTGGCAGAGGATATCGCTGGAGAACATCAGATTGAAGGTCTTATGGGCAAAGCGATGCAGCAGATGGAGCAAACGCTGCCGCTGCTTCAAAACGAGTTGTTAAGCGAACTGCTCTATGATGAATCATTTGATAGGCGCAGCAGATCCAATCAATTCGAGGAGCTCGGTATTCCGCTCGATCCGAAGCGTCCAGTTCTCCTTATGATGGCTAAACTGATCGGATTGGATTCTGGATCGCGGCAGGCTGGAAAGGCGCAGCTGCACGCAGGGATGAAGGTAATCGAGGAGCAGTATGGTTATTCCCACCTGCATATGAAGTATATATTTGTGGACAAGGAAACAATGGCCTGGTTCATACAACCGGCAGCCATTCATCTAAGCGAACCGATTGAGCTTGAACAATCTGCTTTGTGGAGCGACACTCGACTAGCGGTTCGGGAATATGCGGAGAATGCAGAGGCTGCTTTTCAGCTCTCTTTCCATATTTCACTATTTTTTCTGCTGGACAGGTCTCCTTGCGAGTGGGATGACATTGCCGACCGATGGGCGATGCTGGAGCATGAGTATCATCGTCAATCCGGTGATCGAAACGGTGTTGTTCAAGTTGAATTTGACGAGACCGAGCTTTACCTTGCGAAGATGCTGCGCAAAACGGATTTGTTTGGCGAATATTTAGCAAACGGCCAAGCCGAAGCGTTTGATTCCGCCTGGGATCACTTCAAAGCTGAGCCTATGCGAATAGAATCGGTTTACTCTGCGCTATCGCTTGTTTTCCTGCGCCATATTCATCGATTTAATTTGCAGGAGCGCCTTTCGGTACGCATTGATTTGTCGGTATTAATGCAGCCGGCAGCTGATCAAGTGAATCTGGCATCATATATGGATTATTATTATCGGCTTGCCATGACGATTTTTGAGATGCAGCAGCAGGACCAGGCTGAATGCCGCGACCGAACCATTGATCTTGTGAAGGGCTATATTCACAATCACCTAGGAGAGGATCTATCTTTGGTGCGTTTATCCGAGATTGTACAATGGAATCCGTCTTATTTATCCAGAGCATTCAAAAAGGTGACGGGTACAAACGTGCTTACTTATATCCATGAGGCTAAGCTGAAAGAAGCGATGCGGATGCTGCTTCAACCAGATCTGAAAATTCATGAAATAAGTGCCGCGCTTGGCTTTATTTCACCGCCCCATTTTACACGATTCTTCAAGAAAGCAAGTGGTTATACCCCACAGGATTACCGATCGCTGGAAGAACGATGATGGATGGGTTTGCTCGGCAAATTTTTGTACAAAGGTAAAAAATAGATAAGCAGAAGTAAAGAAATGGCCTGTTACGTAAGTCGATGTAGCGGGCTTATACTTTATTCATGCATGTGATAGCGTTTACAACAAAAGGGGGATTGAACATGCAACACAAAAGCTTGAAGCGATATTTGATTCTCGCTACAGCAGTCATGCTTCTCTTAACATCAGCATGCAGCACTACGAATAACGGAGCGAGTGGAAACAAGGGCAAGCAAGAAAACACTGCAAGCACAGGCGACAGCAAGGGCGTAGAGAATTCGACAGACAAACCAGCCGATGGTGTTCCGCTGGGCAAATATGAGCCTGCAATTGAGGTGACAACCGTAAGATCGCTGCCGCCGTCGATCAAGTTCGAGAAGGGCGACAGCATAGACAACAATATTTGGTATCGCTCTTATGAAGAGGAGCTGGGTATTAAGCTGATCAATAAGTGGAGCGTTCCACAGACACAGTGGCAGCAAAAAATGAATGTGACCATCGCATCTGGCGATATTCCTGATATTTTGACGGTGTCAGCGAATGAGCTGAAGCGCCTTGTCGATGCCGATATGGTCGAGGACATGACGGAAGTATTCGAGAAATATGCCTCGGAGAAAACGAAACAAGTCATAAGTAATGATGGAGGCAATGGAATGAAGGCCTCCACCTTCGAAGGCAAATTGCTTGCACTGCCTGGTGTTACCTTCACAGGTACCGGTGCGCAGATGTTATGGATTAGACAAGATTGGCTGAAGAAGCTTAATTTGCCTGAGCCCAAATCGATGGAGGACGTATATCGCATTGCCGAGGCGTTTGCGAGTCAAGATCCTGATGGCAACAACCAGAAGGACACGATAGGGCTGGGTGGAATCAATAAGGATCTGAATTCCTTAATGGGCTTCTTCGAGAGCTTCCATGCCTATCCAGGCCGCTGGGTCAAAGATGATTCTGGACAGCTCGTCTACGGAGATATACAACCAGGACTCAAGCCGGCGCTGCAGAAGCTGCAGGATCTGTTCAAAGCAGGTCTGATCGATCCAGAGTTTGCGGTCAAGGATCAGGCTAAAGCATACGAATTAATTGCCGGTAACAAAACGGGCATGTTCTACTCAGGCGAGGGTGCCGTGTGGTGGCCTTTGACGGATCATTATAAGAAGGAAAAGTCGGATTGGAAGCCGTATCCGCTTATATCCTTTGACGAACAGCCAGCCAGCACCTCGGGCGGCATTCCGGTTGGGAACTACTATGTCGTGCGCAAAGGCTTCAAGCATCCGGAAGCGCTTGTGAAGCTGCTTAATTTTGCGGTAGAGAAGCAGTATGGTCCAGAAGGTCGTCTAGATGCCTATTGGTATGGCGGAGAAAACAAGGAAATTAATGTATCAGCATTTGCAGCAGTCATTATTAGTGATCCATTGGAGCTCATTAATATTCACCGAGGTGTTCAGGCATCGGAGGATGCAGGGAAGTATGTAGATAATCCGATTGCGGATGTAAAACATCATTATGACCTCTACCAGTTGTGGTTATCGGGGAAATTTAAAGACAGCAACGAGGAAGGGCAAGCATGGTCATCCTACAAATGGGCTGGACCTGGTGGCGGTATGAATGTAGTCAGCGACTATGTGAAGGAAAACAAGTACCTGGTCGATGAATATTCGGGACCGAGCACGCCGACGATGACAGCCAAGAAAAGCACGCTGGATAAGATGAAGCTGGAAGTGTTCACGAAAATTATTATGGGGCAATCGGATGTAAGCGAGTTCGATAAGTTTGTAGCGGATTGGAAGAAATTTGGCGGAGATGCAATTACGGCTGAAGTAAACGAATGGTATAAAGCTAAACAATAACCTGAGAAGGGAGAGGAAGCAGCTCGAATGGCTTGCTTCCTTTCTTACTCTATCAGCTTAGAAAGGAATGATCATGTTGCAAGCGGCGACCGTCAAAAGAAGACGATCTTGGAAGAAGCATCTACCTCTGCATCTTATGCTGGTGCCCGGAATTCTATTGTTAATCATGTTTCATTATATCCCTATGGCAGGAATCGTCATTGCCTTCCAGAATTTCATTCCTGCTAAAGGCTTCTTCGATTCCAAATGGGTGGGTTGGAACAATTTCGAGTTTATGCTCCAAATGCCTGGGATTGGCCAAGTATTATGGAACACCATTTTTATTGCTTTTCTGAAAATCATCTTCGGGCAAGTTGCCCCTATTGTGACGGCATTGCTGCTTAATGAAGTGCGGAAATCATCGATCAAGAGATCGGTGCAGACTCTTATTTATTTGCCGCATTTCCTATCGTGGGTCATTCTTGGCGGCATTCTGATCGATATTCTCTCACCATCACAGGGACTACTGAATGAAGTGATTAGCTGGTTTGGAATGGAACCGCTATTTTTTCTTGGCAATGATAAGCTGTTTCCTTATGTGCTCGTTGTCACGGATGTATGGAAGGAATTCGGGTTTGGCACGATTGTTTATCTCGCTGCGCTTACAAGCATTAATCCTACATTATACGAAGCCGCCATTATGGATGGGGCAGGCAGATGGAAACAAACGATTCATGTGACATTGCCAGGCATGCTTCCCATCATCGTGCTGCTCGCGACACTCGGGCTTGGGGGCGTACTGAATGCAGGCTTCGACCAAGTATTCAATTTGTATAACCCGCTTGTCTATCGTACGGGAGATATTCTAGACACTTTTGTGTATCGACTAGGTCTTATAGATGCTCAATATGCGGTTGCGACAGCTGTCGGCTTGTTCAAATCGGTGGTCTCTTTGATTTTTGTAGGAGCATCGTACTGGCTGGCTTACCGTATAGCTGGATACCGGATTTTTTAAGGAAAGGAGAGACCGTTATGGACATCAATGATTCACTGGGAAGAAAAGTTTTTCTTATCTGCAATAATGTTTTCCTTATTACGTTAGCTGTTGTTTGTTTGCTTCCTCTCATTAATATATTAGCTCTGTCGTTTAGCTCAAGCTCAGCGGCGACGGCTGGGGCGGTCAAGCTATGGCCAGTTGATTTTACGCTGAGCTCCTACAAGTACGCACTGTCCAAACCGGAGTTTTTACAGTCGCTTTTTGTTTCTATTGTGCGGGTTGTTCTCGGAACGATCATTAGTTTGTTGGTGGTTGTTATTTCCGCGTATCCGTTGTCGAAGGAACGGACGGAGTTTCCGATGCGAACCTTCTATGTGTGGTTCTTCTTTGTAACCATTTTGTTTAGCGGGGGATTAATCCCAACCTACATGGTCATTAGAAATTACCATATGCTTGATACGATCTGGGCACTTGTACTTCCAGGCGCTGTGGCGGTGTTCAACATCGTGCTGCTGCTGAATTTCTTTCGCGGTACACCGAAAGAAATTCAAGAGGCTGCACTTGTTGACGGATGTACCCATTGGCAGCTGCTTTGGAAAATGATGGTTCCGATATCGATTCCTGCACTTGCGACAATTCTGTTGTTTACATGTGTAGGACAGTGGAATTCTTGGTTCGATGGACTGATCTATATGAACTCGCCTATGAATTATCCGTTGCAGACGTATCTGCAGACACTTGTTGTAAGCACGGAATTATTTACGGCAGGGGGAAACCTGACAGCGGAAGATATGAAGGCGCTTGCTGAGGTATCCGACCGTACGACCAAAGCCTCGCAAATTTTTCTTGCAGCACTGCCTGTGCTTGTTCTCTATCCTTTTTTGCAAAAGTATTTCATGAAAGGCATTGTACTTGGCAGCGTGAAAGGATAGATTCAAGAATTATCATGACTTCATATCGGGAGGAATGGTTTGTGATGAAGATGAAGCTGTTGCTTGTGCTCTTTTTAATAGCAACTTTTTTGAATGTTGGGGAGGCGCATGCTGTGAATCAGGAAAATAAGCAGAGCACTTCAAAAATCGTTACTTGGGATACACCTGCTTGGCAGCAAAAAAACAATAGTTTTTCGGTTTGGATAAGAGAGAGCGGCCAGAAAACGTGGAATGAGCTATATGTTTATAACGTAAAAAACGGCGAGCAGAAGGAGCAAGATGTGCCAACGGATGCAGCCATGGTTAACGTAGACTTTTCAGGTACAGCAGAGTTTAAGGTAACGTATAACAAGGAAAAAATCCAAAATTATGAAATACGCCCTTCGGCTTATGGAATAAATGCTAAAAAAACAGAAGGAAATACATTAATTTTTTCGCTCACGCAAAATAGCAAAGCTCCATTAAAGCCCACTATTATGGTGAATGGCAGCTGGAGTGAGGGCAATTTGCATATCCTTTCAAACATGCCTGAGAACGATGCACCTTTACAGAATGCCGCAAACGTTTATGTTATAAATCCTGGCGACCCGATCCCGCTTTATTTGCCAACGGGCAAAGATACGTATTATTTTAAGCCGGGCGAGCACGAGCTGCCAAAAGGGATGTGGGTTGAGCTTGATCTCGAGGAAACCGTTCAACTGGAAAAATTTGATTTGGTGCAGCAGCTAACCAACTCCCAGTGGTTTGCAAAAGGACCCCAACGATTTGTGATTGAGGCCAAGGAGAGAAAAGACGACCCGTATGTAAAAGTATACGATGGGTATGAGAATAACAAGGAAGGAACAGTCACCGATTTATTGAGTAATGTGAACGCGAGATATGTAAAGCTTGTCCTACTAGGTAATACCGGATCAAGTCATTATGTAATGACATCATTGGCAAGCGAATTTAAGCTTTATAAAAAGGGAGACGATTCTACAAATATTGCAAAGGGCAAAGCGGTAAATGGGGCATTCCCCAGTTACTCCAATATGACTGACGGCAATGATTCTACTCATTATATGTCGTCTACCGGTTATGGCAATTGGCATGCAGGAGAAGCGTTTTATATCAGTCAGAGCGATACGACTGTTTATTTGGCACCAGGCTCGCTTGTCAAAGGGTCAATTTCTGCAGATGATCTGAGCAACATTACAATTAAAGGCCGAGGTATCATGTACGGTGGTGATCTTTTGCGGCCTAGAAATTACGCTGAGGGACGAAGCGGGGCGATATGGATTACGAGAAGCACTAATTCAAAGGTAGAAGGCATTACACTGATCGATTATCCGATGTGGTCAGTCGTTATGAACTTTACGGATCAAACGTCGATCAAAAACATAAATTTTTTCGGTTCGATGGTTAATGCTGATGGCATTCACCTCTCAGGCAGCAAAAATGCGCAGGTTTCAGGCGTATTCATAAGAACGACAGACGATAATTTTGTCATTTATCATTATGGTGAGAGTTCAAATATAACGGTGAAGGATTCTATATTCTGGGCAGATAATGCTCGTCCTATTTTGCTAGGCTTGGGAGATACGCCAAATGCGACGATCGATAAGGTTAACTTTGAGAATATCTATATTTTGAATCAACGAGGCGTATGGGATCTGAATAAATATAATGGTGCGATTCAAATTTGGGCAACAGGAGGGAACAAGATAAGCAATATTGCCTTTAAAAATATTCATATCGATGAGTTCGAAGCTCCGGGGGACTCTATGCTTTTTCAAATCAAGACAGATGAGATGGCTGCTGGAATTACGCCTGGTTCTGTGAGCAACGTCTCCTTTAACAACATTATCTACCGCGGCAAGCTTCCGCGAAAATCTCTTATTAGCAGCGTTGACGACAGCCATAATGTGAGCGGGATCGTATTTAACCGTTTTAAAATAAACAATACGTTATTGTCTTCTACTAACATGAAACAGTTTATCGAATTTAAAGGGAAGTATTCGGATATAAAATTTAAATAGCATCAAAAAAACGGAAAATAAGCTGTTGACCTGCCTGTTATGGGCAGGTTTTTTTGTGTTTGCTATCAGGAAGGATGCATGCGTTCACGGAAAGCGGTAGGGCTGATTTTCTCATATTGCTTAAATAATTTACTGAAATAAAAGGTGTCCGAGATTCCGACTTCTTGAGAGATTTCTTGTACCGATCGATTTGTGCTTTTTAATAAAAACTTTGCTTTTTGAATTTTTAGCATGTTCGTATATTTGATGATGTTTGTACCTGAATATTTCTTAAAGATTTGACACAAATATTCATACGTACGATCCATGCTGCGTTCTATTTCTTCTTTTGACAGGTTGTCGGTGTATGCTTCGTCCAAGAGACGAACCAATTTCCGATAAACAACAAAGGATTCGGGAATGTAACGCTGATTTTTGGATTCGACTAAAATGGACAAAGCAATGGATTCCAAGATTTGCGCAAATTGCAGCGTTGAGCGAAAACGAAAGTATACTTCTGGTTTTGAGAAGGTCTCCAGCAGCTTTTCGAATTGGGAAAGAAGCTCGTAAGGACGAGGGAATTGAAAATGCCTAGGCAGGATCAATTCATCGACATGCTCATATTCAAAGGTACGTAAATCCTGGTGCTCCAGCAGCGAATAATCGATGCCAGATGCCAAGTCTCCGACTTCCTTCAGAGAAGGCGTGCAGGAAAATTGAACCCAGAAGAAATTCGCTTTGGGGTTCGTTTTTTTCCAGCTGTAATGCCGCTCCCACGGTTTTAAAATGAAAATGTCTCCAGAGTTCAGCTCCAGCTGTTCGGATTCCACTTGCAGGTAAATGGGCCCTTCGGCAACGACCATCAGTTCAAAAAAAGGATTGGAATGCTCCATCATATAGAGGTTATCATTGCCCTGTTGTATGCCAGCCCATCTCACATCAAGGCTCGCGAGCCTTGACATCGTAAAAAAAGACATGAAATCCCTCCCGTACCTATTAAATATGATCAATTAATTATAGGAGATTATGGTACCTCTGACAACACTGCGAACATACGAATATGAACCGATAGAATCGATGAAATGGAACGGTTTTTTTTAACATTATTTATTTTTAAACCTTAACAATGTCGATGTTTCTCGTACTGTTTCGTTGATAAACTCATTGATGTAACCACTATGAGAATAAGAGGTGCAACGATGAAAATTTCATTAGACCAGTATAAGAACAAAGTGCGCGGATGTTGGATCGGGAAAAACGTCGGAGGGACGCTCGGAGCGCCATTTGAATGCAAACGCGGGGTGCTGGGTGTCACTTACTACACCCATGATCTGACGCAAGGAGTTCTTCCTAACGATGATTTGGATTTGCAATTGGTGTGGTTAAATGCAGCAGAGAAACACGGGAAAATGATTAATTCACGAATATTGGGCGAATATTGGCTGTCTTATATCGTTCCTAACTGGGCCGAATACGGTGCAGGGAAAAACAATATGCGGATGGGAATCGTGCCGCCGTTATCCGGTTATGTAAACAATAAATTCCGTGACAGCAATGGGGCTTTTATTCGCTCGGAGATATGGGCATGTCTCGCACCCGGCCATCCGGATATCGCTGTGAAATATGCTTTTGAAGATGCGGTTGTCGATCACAGTCACGAGGGTGTCTATGCAGAAGTGTTCTTCGCAGCCATCCAAAGCGCCGCTTTCGTAGAGAGCGATACGTATAAGTTAATCGACATCGGACTTTCATATCTTCCAGATGATTGCGGATCTGCAAAAGCGGTTCGGACAGTTATAGAATGTTATCGTTCGGGTATGAGCTGGCAGGAAGCTCGAATTCGTGTGCTGACTGAGCTTCCTGGCAGCTTCGGTATTATCGGGATGACTCCGGAACTGTTGACGGATGAAGTTCCTGTCGGGGACATGGGCTGGGATGCGCCAAGCAACGTTGGAATTACAATCATCGGCTGGCTTTACGGAGAAGGCGACTTTGGCAAAAGCATTTGTATCGCGAATAATTGCGGTGAAGATACCGATTGTACAGCGGCAACACTTGGCGCCATTATGGGGATTATTGGCGAGCCTGAGCGTGTGCCATCGGAATGGCTGGAGCCTATTGGGGACGAGATCAAAACCTTATGCATCAATCTGGGAGATCAAGGCTTAAAGATCCCGAAGACGGTGACGGAACTTACGGATCGGATCTTAAAGCTGACACCGATTTTTCTTGGAAGCGAGTATTGTGACTATGTAAATGCGGAACGCGGTTATACGATCGAGACTAAAGAGGATAAGGATTTATATAATCATCCGAAAAGAGTAAACTGCTGGGTTTATCGCGAAACCTCCGATTTATTCAAGCAAAGCCCATTTATGGTCCACTATGACTTTCAAATCTTTTCGGTCTATTTGGATTATCGGAATGAACCCTTTGTATCGGAGGCTCAGCCAAAACGGTTCCGCCTTGTTTTGGACAATCAGCTGTTTATACAGCAGTGGTTAAACGTCAAATGGCATTTGCCGGAGGGTTGGACCGTGTCTCCTGGACCGAATATTAGCGTACCGCTTGAGCAGTATCACTGCAATGTTGGCTATAATGAGCTTTTCTTCGAGTTGACGCCTCATGCATTAAAGGAGCCGCGGTATGATCTGATCGTCGAGATCACATCGGCTGGACGGCCTACGAAGGGGCTAATTCCCATCGTTCTATTGAATGTGCCTCAAACTGCCGAAGAAGAAACGGTATCTCTTGTGGCGGATCGTTCAAAGGCTCCTGCCGCCCACATGATCCGATCAGTTATTTAATCTAGCTGCTAAAACATAACCAAAACAGCTTGGAGGCTAAACAAATGACAACTCCGACAGTGATTTGGCCAAAAGGTGCACCTCATATTATTAGTGGAGAACCGCAAGGAGACCCAACATTAACTCCTTATTTGGTTCAAAGTGCTGTTCCTACAGCAGCTATTATTGTATGTCCAGGGGGTGCCTATGGCATGCTGGCAGATCATGAAGGTGAGCCGATCGCCCACTGGTTTAACAGTATAGGCATTTCTGCATTCGTGCTGAAGTATCGGTTCGCGCCCTATAAATATCCTGTTCCAATGCTTGACGCTCAACGTGCCATTCGATATGTGCGTCATCATGCAAAAGACTGGAATATTGATGCGGAACGAGTAGGTGTGATAGGTTTTTCCGCAGGAGGTCATCTTGTGTCCACAGTTGGAACACATTACGACAGAGGGCGTATGGTGGATCTTGATCCAATTGAGAGGGAAAGCAGTCGCCCCGACTTGGTTATCGCATGTTACCCTGTTATTAGCTTTGGTGAATACCGACATCATCATTCAATGATAAATTTGCTAGGAGAATTTCCTTCGGAGGAGCAGAGACACGACTTATCTAATGAGCTGCAAGTCACCGCGGATACTCCGCCTGCCTTTTTGTGGCATACGGCAGACGATGAGGCCGTTTCGGTGGAGAACAGCCTTCTCTTCGCACAAGCTTTGTATCGGAACCATGTTCCGTGTGAAATGCATATGTTCGAGAGTGGTCCGCACGGAATGGGATTAGCCGAGAACGATGCAAGTGTTGGAATGTGGACATTACTGTGCAGGGAATGGTTGAAAAAACGAGGCTGGAGAGTCGTAGAGGGAAAAGCTCCATAAATAATATTTTTACAACGTTGAAAACAAGCAACAGCTCCTATCGAATGATGATAAGGAGCTGTTGCTTGTTTTTAGTTGATTTCAAATAGATGGTGGCCGAGCTGGAAAAGGATCATGGTGTTGTAGAACGCACCGCCTACTTTTATAGACTTGATTTTCTCACTAATTAAACATTGTTATATATAAAGTATATGAATATAATAGTGATAATGAAATAAAACCATGGGAGGATCATATGAAAAACTTTATTATTTTTGGAGCGAGTAAAGGACTCGGTGAAGCATTCGTTAAAGGATTACCGGAAGCGGGAGATAACGTATGGATAGTTTCTAGAAGCTGTCCGAATCGTATGGAACTTAACGATGGTGTTCATCGCTATTGGATTGAAGCTGATCTGGCATTAGTAGAAGCAAGCGATAAAATTGCGAGTAGATTACGTGATGTCGTCATAGACGTATTCATATATAATGTTGGGATATGGGAAAGCAAAGGATTTATGGATGACTACGATTTTGAGAAGGATGATCCTAACGAAATTGTTAAAATTATAAATGTAAATGTGACCTCTGCAATAACTTGTGTCCAGAAGCTGCTGCCGAATTTAAAAAAATCAAACAACGCAAAAATTTTCTTCATCGGATCTACATCAGGTCTTGAAAATAATGACAGTACACAAATTTCATTTGTTGCCTCGAAATTCGGATTGCGTGGAATAAGCAATTCCTTGCGGGAGCATGTGAAGAAGTACGGAATAGGTGTTACGTGTATAAACCCAGGCGAAATTGCAACTCAGATCCCATATGAAGATGGAATAGAGAAGGTTTTATCGGCTTATAATGGGACACAGATCCCCCTTCAGGATATTGTATCCTTGGTTAAATGTGTGATGAATCTCTCAAGGGCTTCCTGTGTGAAAGAAATAAATATTCCAGCCATGCTCGGCACGAGTGTATGATTGCACGGACAAAGCATGGTAATGGGAGAAAAGAGATGACAAATCAAGATGAATATTGGAATTGATGCTGGCGGGACACTTATCAAAGTCGCCTATATGAAAAATGACCTGCTCGAATTTGAAAAGTTTCCTATTGCTGAATTGGAGCAAGTGGCATCTTGGATAAACGGATTAGATAACATTAAGATCTGCACGACAGGCGGTAAAGCTACTTTTTTGAGATCGCTATTAAGTCAACAAGCAGAACAAATCGTTGAATTTGAAGCAACATCGAGTGGTGTGCGACATCTTCTTGCAACGTGTGGAATAACGGAGGAGTCATACATATTAACGAATGTTGGCACCGGAACTTCAATTCACCATATAAACAAAAGCGAGCAGCAGCGCGTCGGCGGTACCGGGGTCGGCGGCGGCACCATGATGGGGCTATCACAGCTGCTTACAGGAATAACTGACTATGACAGCATTGTACCTTTAGCAGCTAAAGGTATACGAGAGCGTATAGATTTGAAGGTAAGTCAAATTTATAAGGGGACAGTGCCCCCTATACCGGGAGATTTAACAGCCAGCAACTTCGGGAATGTTGACCCCATGGTATCGAAAGCAGATTTGGAACAAGAAGAACTGCTAGCTTCTGTCATTGGAATGGTAGGGGAAACGGTGGCGACCGTTAGTGTTCTTGCGGCTGGACAATGCGGCGTATCCTCTGTCGTATTCATCGGTTCGTCGTTTAATCGAAATGAATTTCTTAAAGAAGTGGTACAAAGCTATACGAGGCTTAGAGGGGCAAATCCTATATTTCTCGAAAATGGGGAGTATTCAGGTGCCATCGGCGCTTTGCTGCATGTGAGTAAATAAACGCAGCTAGCAAGTAGAGTATTCAAGGAAATGATAGTTCAACGAGACATCTATGATAGCGCTAACAAAAATGCTTGCCAGTCCTCTGAAGTTGCAGTAAGTTAGTAGTATAAAGGAGGAATGAAATGATGGAACGGACTACTCTTCATTTACCCAGAAGTCAGCCGGAAGCACAAGGAATACCCTCCGCTGCTGTAATTGCCTTTTTAAATACTGTAGAAGAAAAAAAGCTGGAACTGCATAGCCTTATGCTGCTTAGACATGGACAGGTAGTAGTAGAGGGATGGTGGAAACCTTATGCATCAGATATTCCTCATATGCTGTTCTCACTTAGCAAAAGCTTTACCTCAACCGCAATGGGTCTCGCAGCTGCAGAAGGGAAATTGTCGTTAAACGATGCGGTTGTATCGTTTTTTTCGGAGGATGTTCCAGCTGAGATAAATTCTAATTTAGCTGCAATGGAAATCCGTCATTTGCTGATGATGGGAACAGGGCATGATCAGGACACAACAAGTAAGCTGCAGCAGTGTGAAGATGGAAATTGGGTCAAGGCGTTTCTGGATGCTCCTGTTGAGCATGCACCTGGTACACATTTTGTCTATAACAGTGGGGCTACATATATGCTGGCAGCCATACTGCAGAAGGTGACTGGTCAAACGCTGCTTGCATATTTGCAGCCGCGGTTGTTTGAACCGCTTGGCATTGAAGGGGCGACATGGGAATCTTGTCCTCGGGGAATTAATGTTGGCGGCTGGGGACTAAACGTCACCACGGAGGATATCGCTAAGTTTGGCCAGCTATATTTGCAGAAAGGCGTGTGGAATGAACAGCGTCTGCTGCAGGAGGATTGGGTTGATGAAGCAACGTCAGCACAAATATCCAACGGAGACGGTGGAGTGAGCGACTGGGCGCAAGGTTATGGCTACCAGTTCTGGCGATGTCGGCACGGAGTGTACCGCGGTGACGGTGCATTCGGTCAATTTTGTATCGTAATGCCGGAGCAAAATGCGGTGCTGGCAATGACAAGCGGTACAAATGATTTGCAAGGTGTCCTGGATGCGGTATGGTATCACTTGCTCCCAGCAATGGAATCTTCGTCACTACCTGCAAATCAGGATGCACATTCGAAGCTTTCGGATGAATTGCAGCAGCTAGCGCTACCGCTGCCGCAGCTGCCGCCGGATTCACCGTTGGAAGCCATCATTGACGGAATTGAATATACGCTCGAACAAAACGAACCGCTTTGGAAAAGCATTTCTATATCCTTCGAGGCTAATACAGCCGTTGTCCTTCTGAGCAAGGAGGATATTGAATATAAGATTAAGCTTGGTCGAGGTGCCTGGGTAGAGGGAACGACGCCTCTGTTTCAGGGAGAATATCAACGCTTCGTTGGCAGCTTTGCTTGGGAGCAGGAAAACACGCTTCAGCTGACCTTGAGGTTAATCGAAACGCCTTTCTCTATTCATGTCCACATTTTATTTGATGGTGACAACGTTGTATTAAGTCAAAACTCAAATGTATTAGCTGAAAAGTCTGAAATTCGTGGACGGAAAACGGAAGTGAAATAGTTAAAAGCCGCATGGAATGCGGCTTTTTTTTTGAGATAACTGTGATTAACGTAACATTATTGATAAGTTGTTTGAAATTTATCTTTTATGCTAGTTTCGGGAACAATCCGCCTTGTATGCGGTCCCCAGCTGCTAGACCCAAACTTTCCGTACAGCTGTGCGGCTTTCCGCTAAATATGGTGCCATCCGGCATGAAAATAATAGCAAGCGCGCGCCGCGGTTTATCGGTATGATTGGCATTCGCATAATGGAACGTCAACCCGTCATGAAAGGTACAGCTTCCGGCTTTCATACGCACGACCACCGCAGTGTTTCTATCCACGTCTTGAGCTCCTGCATCGGCAAATATATCACTTGGAGCAACTAAGTCGATGCTTTTTAAATTTTTTATTTTTTGCGATTTCGGAACAAACATCATACAGCCGTTATTCTCATCCACATCATCCAGCGCGATCCAAATAGAGAATGCTCCGCTTTCCTGCATCGGCCAATATGGCCAATCTTGATGCCAAGGCGTTGGCTTGGAATCATTCGGCATCTTCAAGAGGGCATGATCATGAAATAAACGGATTCCTTCGAATCCAGTAAGCTGCTTGCCCATATCTGCAAAACGATTGCCTAACACGAACCGGGCCATCCCGCCATGATCTCTCCATGTGTTTACACGCTGATTCAGCACTTTGAAGTAAGAGCCGCCAGCTTGGTCCGTCTGAATGGAACGCCCTGTAGTATCACGCATTGCTTCTTCCAAATACGTCCTCAGTTCTTGCAGCTCGTCCTCGGAAAGTACATTATCCACTTGAACAAAACCGTTTTCCCGATAAAAAATGATTTGCTTTTCAGTCAAAACCCTCTTATCATTCAACATAACCATTCTCCCTTTTATATAAAGTTCTTAGGTTTACTTTACGACAGGGAGCTGTTCGAATTCTTGGATGATCTACAAAAAAAGTAGGACGATCTGCTAAGGAGGATGGACTTGAATTGTCTATTCTAAATGGAAATGCATTTTTCGAGGACAGAGAGTTTCCTTTTTTTATACAGCGCTATCAAATTAAAAAAGGTGAGGTCATTCCTGCGCATACACATGATTTTGTTGAGCTTGTGTATGTGGTTAAGGGCGGAGCACTGCATGAATTGGCCGATCAACGGTATCCGCTTGCAACCGGTGATGTATTCGTCATCGAGCCGCAAACCTATCATGGCTACTTTAACACCGATGGGGAAGAAACGATCGTATACAATCTCCTATTTGAGAAGCAACTGCTTCAGAAGGAATTGGGCGTCCTGCTGCAAATACCCGCCTTCATTAATTTCTTCTATCTCGCTCCTTTTCTAAGGAAAAACGCCTCTTTTGTACCGTATATATCATTGAACGAGCATCAGCGGGGGCACTTGGAATTTCTTCTCCAAAAAATTCATAAGGAGTTTTATGAAAAGCCGGTAGGTTATCAGCTCGTCATAAAAACAAATTGGATCGAGTGTTTGGTATTGTTAAGTCGTTATCAGGATAACAACGAGAACAATAATAATAGTCCGCTGCCGAAAGAGGAATGGATGAGTTCTATTTTGCATTTCGTAGAACAAAATTATCGACAGCCGTTATCGTTGAATCAGCTATCCCAAACCTGCGGCATGAGCGTATCATCCTTCACGGCAAAATTTAAGAAAGCGACAGGCATGAGCCTCATGGACTACAAGCATTCTCTTCAAATCAGGCATGCTTGCGAATTATTGAAGGATCATCGCAACAAGGTTGTACATGTCGCATATAGTTCCGGATTTCAAGATGTCAGCTTCTTCAATCGGATTTTTCGCAAACACATGAGTATGACGCCAAGACAATTCCGCAATGGTTTGTAGCGATATTATGGCGGTATTGGTTGAATATCTGGAAGCAAGAGTGTAAGGTTAATGATGCTGGACTAACTGGCTGATTAGGATAAGAACAATAGTGGAGGTAACTTTATGAGTCAACGCTATAGAATTACAAGGACAATGCAAGAGCAGAACCATTCGGAGCAAAACATATCTTTGGAAGAGTGCAAAAGTTATTTTGCTGCCAAACCTGATTTTTCGTATACATCCGTTTTCACTGTAAAAGGGGAAACCACGATGTCTATTGATGGTGATTTTTTTATGTGGAGCTATGGCGATATCACAATCCCGTTCAGGCATTATCAGGGAGATATATATGTGTCCGGAACGAATGAAGCCGTGATCCCTAAGATGATTGAGGTTGCGAGCGAATTGGGTGCGGACGTGGTGGAAGGGTAAGAAGCAATATGAAAAAAAGCCTCCGATCAGTAAAGTAATTTTACTGACAGGAGGCTTTTTGAATTGATGATTGATTTGATAACTTTATTGTACAATCGTTTTTGCAATAAAGGCTAGATCAACAATATCGATAATGCCATCATGGTTGATATCCGCTTTTTTGACCGCATTCCAATCAGGGCTAGATGAATTTTTGCCATAGCTGGCTGCTGCAATGCCGAGATCACCAATGGTCACTTTTCCATCTGAATTCGTGTCTCCTGATGTTGGGACATGGACTGCGTTTTTAAATGCTTGCAGTGCTTGATTCAAGGCGGTAACCGCTTGATCAATTTCCGCTTGGTTAACAGCTTTATCGGCTGCTGCTTTGGCTGCGTTAATGGCTGCTTGCAAAGCTGCTTTGGAACCAACAGGGTATTGTCCAGGCGAACTGCCTTCTACAGCAGCTTGAATGGCTGCCTCTGATTGTGCAATTAAGGCATTCAATGCTTCTTTGTTCAGCTCATTCGTGCTCGTGATTTTAACATTATGCGTGACATGAGCAAGTGTCGTCTCCACGCCTGCTGAATTGGCAAGCTTCGCTTGCGAGAGTGTAATACTCGTATTAGGTGACTCTTTAATCGCTTTCCAGTTTAATTTAAGCAATTCTCCATCGGCGATGACAGCATGGTCTGCACCTTGACTAGCAAGCAAAATCCGAATCTGTCCGGGGACGTCCGTTTTAGAATCAATAATGATAAGACCATTCTTTATGGACTCCGCCGAAACAAATGCGAGCTTGTCGGCATCATAATCAAATGTGAGATCCTGAGCATAAATGGCATCTTCCGATTTAGTTGACACATGCGTTAACCCGTAATTTACTTCGAAGCTTTTACCTAATGATATTTGAGAAGCACCTGTAAGTGTCGCCGTTAATTCGTCTTCAGCAGGGGGATTGAGGTTAGGAACATCTGCCTTATACATCGTCAAAAAGTCCAAATTCACATTGCCAATCGAACCATTATCAATACGATAGCTGATCACATTTTTGCCAGCCTTTAAGCGTAAACGCTCAGAAGCGGTAAACCATTCATCCCAGCTGATCGCCGTTTTATCTGGGCCAATCGTTTTTACTTGTATGCCATTTACATATACATTGATGTTTGCTCTTGCCGGCAACTGTGTCGTAGGATTATTTGTGGATTCCCCATCGACTTGCACACCATATGCGTATCTAACACCCACGATGTAATCACCATCTTCAGCCGCATTCACTACAAAACTGGCTTCTGCACCAGCTTTTTTTGGCAGGTTAATATAACCCGTTCCTTGATAATTTGAATGGCTGTTGTCTTTCGTAATATCACCATAAAGAATAGCATCTTCAGCTTGATACATTTCTCCGAGTCCTAAATCACCAGAAGGCAAGTCTTGCCATTCATATGGCGATACAGGTATACCGAAATGAGGTGTTCCATCTGAATTCCAATCAAATTTTTGAATATTGACCTGACGCCACCAGTTGCGCCCAGTATCTTGATATACGCGCGAATGATAAATCATCCAATCTTCCTTGCCATCTGCCGATTTGACAAAACCTGCTCTGGCAGGGCCGGATACATCATCTGTAGCAACGAAAACATCATTTGTGCGCGTCCAAGAATCCGGGTTCAAAAAATCGCCATCGGTATTCATAAAATAAGATAAACGATAGCCATTTGATGCATAATCACCTTCGGACATAGTAATAAACACTTTCCCATCCTTTTGCAATACACGAGGGCCTTCACCTCCGCCGCCTGGCAGGAAGGAGCGGTCTGCTGTAATTGTATAGGGGTTATCCATTGGCGCAATTGCCGGGCCAATAGGTTCGCCGGAGCCTAAAGTGCCCCAAACCGCATACAATTGTCCTTTGTAGTCGAAGACCGTGAAATCATTGGCTTGTTTATAAACGCCGTTTTCACCTGCATATATGGCGCCTTTATCTACATAGGCTCCTTGCGGGTCGTCAGTCACAGATTCCAAAACCGTTGCCATATGCTTGTAATCAAACTCTTTTAAGTCAGCGCAATAATAGATATACCATTTGCCATCAAAGAAGAATAGTTCAGGTGCAAAAATCCGAGTTTGTGTTCCTTGGGAATCGAATACCATAATTTTTTCGCCTTGGTCTAACAGGGTACGAGACTTGGATACATAAACTTTATTGTTGGAGTCTAAATTGCTTGAAGAAACAAAGTAATAAAAACCATCTTTGTACGTGACAAAAGGGTCCTGTCCTTGATAAAGCGGGTTGTTAAATTTATCAGATACGGAGGAGCTAGTAACTCCCATTTCTTTCATAAAGTCAGAACGGGCAATCGATACGCTCTTAATGGCATCATCGAGCAAAGCAACCTTATCTAAATCACTAATTTCTTTGTCATCAATAGTGGCAAGAAGCTCTGTCGCAGTTATTTTAGCAGCGTTTAAGTTGTTTACTACGCTTTCTGCTACTTTGTCTGCAAAGTTTTCTGTTAAGTAATCTACCTTTTGAATTTCTGCGGTCAAATCAGCTTTCTTAGTCGTGAGTACACGATCTGTAGGCATATAAAGTGCTGATTCTGGCACGACCTCTCTGCTTTGGCTAGCGCTTTTCCATTCCATCTTAAGCCAAGTGCCTCCCCAGCCTTGCAAGTATTCAACTTTAATATCGTAATGCTTGCCTGCTTCCAATGAAATGGAGGTGCTAACTTGTGGTTTTTCCCATGCTTGCTGCCAGAAGTCAATGATCAATGCTCCATTAACCCATAGTCTGAAACCATCATCACCAACCATATGGAAGGTGTAGTCTTCTGAATATTTTGGAACGATTGTACCTGTAAAACGTGCTGTATTAAAATCGGGGGTTCCTGAGAGCTGATTGAAAATGCTTGCAAAAGAATCGCCGTTTAGATTGGAGACCGCTCTTTCTCCTCGAAAATCATTAAAATTAAAAATAGTAATATCTTCACGATTGTTARGGTTCTTTTCACATTTAAAAAACTCGCCCAGCAATCCATGACCGTCCACTGCTGCATCAGCAGCACGAGCATTTGCGGGTATAACAATCGTGCCAGCAAAAACAAACATGGCCAAAAGTATTCCTAGTACTCTTTTCATCGTTAAGCCTCCTGATTTCTCATTCTTATCATGCAAAGTAGGGAAGTATTACTCCATAGCTGCTTCTCAAATTACCTCCTTTTCTCGTCCTATTGATTGCTTCAAACTTACCATTTTTTATCGATTATAGATTTGTAAAATACGGGCTTTTTTTGCGTTTTTCTGTCCTTTTATTTATCAGATGGAGGGTTTGTGTTAAAGTATGGAATATTAGCGAAAGGTGGAGTAATAATGGAAATAGAGATTGATCAGAAGGGGAATTCCAAAGTTGCGGTTATAGAGAGCACAGAAATTGTAGTAAGCGACGTGCAAGGGGCACTGGACTTGATGGCAACTGTGAATTATACAGATGGCTGCCATAAACTATTGATCCATAAAGCGAATATAACAGAGGAATTTTTTGATTTAAAAACAAAGCTTGCCGGGGAGATTTTGCAGAAGTACACGAATTATCAAGTCAAAATCGCAATCGTTGGAGATTTTGATGGTTATGAAAGCAAAAGCTTGAAGGATTTTATTTATGAATGCAATAAAGGCAAGCAGGTTTTCTTTCTAAAAGATAAACAAGCTGCACTCGACGCACTGCACAATGTCAATTAATGCTATAAAGAAAAAGGGCAGCCAAGCGTAATTGGCTGCCTTTTTCTCATGAAACAGCTAACTGCTTCTGTTTCTTATTGCTACCGTGCCATCCGGATACGAGAACACCGAGTAATACAAGCGCTGCGCCGATATAACCTTTGAATGGCAATATTTCATTGATGAACACAAACCCGAACAAAGCAGCAAACAGCGGTTCGAGCGAAAAAATAAGCCCGGTTCGGATAGGAGTCGTATATTTCTGAGCTAAAGGCTGAACCACATAGCCAAATGCACTGCACACGATACTTAATACGAGTACGGCTACCCATCCTTCTGATGTATTAGGAAGTTTGGGCGTTTCGAATAGGAAAGAGAAGAACAAGCCATAAGCGCCTGCGAATCCCAATTGTAAAATGCCTAAGTTCAACGTATTCGTTGTTTTCGCCGCAGAATCGGTAATTAGAATATGTATGGCATACAATAGGGCCCCCATCATACATAAGAAATCTCCCGGATATATTCGCAGCTCGCTGTTTAATGTAAGAAATCCAATACCTATAATAGCAAGGCAAACCCCAATGACGAGGCTAAGCTTAAGTTTTTTCTTGAACACGGTGACATAAATTAAAGGGACAAATATAACGGTTAAGCTAATTAAAAATCCGGCGTTAGAAGTTGTGGTCGTTTTTAGACCAAACATAATGCCTGTAAATACACCAAATAATAATAATCCAAGCAAAGCTGCATATTTTAACGTCTTCAGGTCGGTTTGACGCAAGCTTTTGTGAAAGAGGGCGGCCGATAAAAGGAACGCAAACCCGCAGCGAAGAGCAATCAAATTAAATTCTTCAATCGAATTCAGTCCCAGCTTCATAAAAATGTAGGATGAACCCCAACATAACGTAATCATTAAAATAAGAAAATCGGCTTTCAGCGGTTTCAATCTGTACCATCCTTTGTTTAGCAAGTGTTAGTAATCGAACCGGGTGGATACCAAGTACTAACACAGTATACTAAGGAAGGATTAACAAGTATATTGAATGTTTGTTATGATATACATTAGTAAACCTCATGTTAAAGGCGGGCTATCGATGAGTATTAATAAATACGAAGTTTTCATGAAAGTAGTTGAACAAGGGAGTCTGACAAAAGCTGCTGATCTGCTAGGATTCACGCAATCGGGCGTAAGTCATATGATTAAAAGTTTGGAAATAGAATTGGGTTTTGCCCTCCTGCTCCGAGGACGGTCGGGGATAAAATTAACGGCAAATGGAGAGCAGATGCTAAAGCCAATTCGTGAAATATTAAACTGGAACGAACAATTGAAGCAGGTCGTGTCATCGATTCATGGTTTGGAGGCAGGTACAATCCGTATAGGCACCTTCACCAGTGTATCGGTTCATTGGCTTCCTGGCATGATTAAGCAGTTTCAGAAAGAGTATCCGACTATTGAAATTAAGCTGATGGAGGGCGACTATCAGGAAATAGAAAGCTGGATTGAAGAAGGTCAAATTGACTGTGGCTTCATATCTATTCCAACTCGCGGCACATTTGAGGTTATTCCTCTAAAGAAGGACCGAATGCTGGCTATTTTACCGCTGGATCATCCTTTAAGTGAGCTGTCCTATTTGCCATTAGCCAAACTCGAAAATGAACCGTTCATCATTTCGAGCGAAGGTTCTGATTATGATGTCCGGCGGGTTCTAGATCACGCATCGATTAAACCCAATATTAAGTTTTCGTTAGGGGATGATTTTGCGATTATTGCCATGGTGGAGAATGGGCTTGGCGTCAGTATCCTGCCTGAGCTTGTTCTTCAAGGGCGCGACCATAAGGTGTGCGTGATGGAACTCGAGGAGCGCAGCTACCGTTCACTCGGAATTGCCGTCCAATCCATGAAAAATGCATCGCCTTCCGCAAGGCGATTCGTGAATTATGTCCAGCAATGGTTGGAGAATTGGGAGCAATAAGAATCAGGCTGATCGAACGAAAGAACAGGAAGATAGTAGAGTTTAAAGGAATTTCATAGTAAAATATACTAAAAATTAAATAACCGAGGGGGTTGCTGATTGTGATCATTGAGACGGAACGGTTAATTTTAAGAGATTTTGTAACCAATGATTTCGAAGATATACATGTGTATGCATCGAATCCGGTCGTAGTGAAGTACATGTTATGGGGACCAAACTCGAAAGAGGATACACAAAATTATATGAATATGATAGCCGATATGCAAAAGCAACAGCCTCGACTTGGTTATGAACTCGCAGTGGTCATGAAAGAGAACAATCAGTTGATCGGCGGTTGTGGAATTCACATCATCAAACCTTCACAAGGAGAGCTTGGTTATTGCTTTAATCATAACTATTGGGGAAGCGGCTTCGCATCAGAGGCTGCGGCTGCCTTGCTTGAATTTGGATTCCGCGAGCTCAGTCTTCATCGCATATTTGCTACTTGTCGCCCAGATAATATTGGATCGGCTAAAGTGCTGCAAAAAATAGGAATGAAATATGAAGGACATATTAGGGAGCATATGCGCCATAACGAGAAATGGCATGATTCCTATCAATATTCCATTTTAGAAAATGAATATGTCTAGAAGGCTGCTGACTATATTATTAGCTGTATTGTTAATGATGCTTATTTTCTATTTTGTAAATGGTCGTGATCAGGCTAGTCAGAGAGAGATTAACGATGCAATGGATATCGTTCGTCAGGATTGTAAGTTATGGTGTCTCGACTCTTCAACCACTTTTCAATATGTGGGCAAATATAATGGTCCTTCACGTAAACGAAATTTAGTTATTACATTGGAAAGAAAAAAAGATAAGCTGCCAGAAGCAAGTTATTATGTCACTCCAGGTACGAAGAATTTTATGAAAATTATACACAACTGGCGAACAGCAGCCATTGATGATGGCAGCGCTGCTAAAGCTAAGGAATATAGTGATTTAGACTATACACTTATTAAAGAGAAAAATAGGCTTAATCTAACTTCACAAATTATGCACATAAGCACAAACGGTGAAGAATTAGCTATGTATCGTGGTAAATTGATGACGTTATTCGGTACGCCTTTAATTGAGACGGATGATGATGAAAATGCTTATTCGTATTTATTTGAGGCTAACGATCATGCAAACAACAAGTGGTTGTTTACAGCGTATCAGGGCCCTTCGGGTTTTGCCATCGGCGGCGACCCTATCAGAAAGATAGTAAAGCAGCAGCTGTTGCATTTGTAGACGACCTAAGTAAGCTCGATCCTGCTGACTATGAACGTATTTTAACTAACCACGATTTTGATTCTAAAGTCATATATGGCTGTAAACAAAAAAGATGTTATTCGAAATGAGCTATGGGTGTAAGGCTAAAAAGTGAGGTGACAATGATCATGGTTCGAGAAGAGGATAAAGCAATTATTAATCATTATGTTGCTGCTTATAATTCATTTGATGTAGCGGGAATGGTTAAGTTTTTGCATAACGATATTATATTCAGGAATGTTTCCAATGGCGAAATTAACACTGAAACCAGAGGTATACAAGAGTTTATACAATTGGCGGAAAAATCCTCACAGATGTTCTCTAGCCGCTGTCAGACAATCATGAGTTATGATGCTGTAGAGGACAAAGTAGAAGTGCAGATTGATTATGAAGGAACACTTGCTGTTGATTTGCCTAATGGATTAGGGGCAGGAGATAAAATACAGTTAAAAGGGAAATCAATAATTGCGATGGTAGAAGGAAAAATTTATATGATAGAAGATTATAGTTGAGAATAATGGCTAACAGAATAACATTCATTGGAGGTGCTTCACCGTGAAGACAATGGGTCTGATAGGCGGTATGAGCTGGGAGTCATCTGTGCTCTATTACCAAACCATTAATCAAAAGGTAAAAGAGAAGTTAGGGAAACTTCATTCTGCAAAAAGTATCATGTATTCGGTAGATTTTGAACAAATTAAGACTCTCCAGGAGCAGGGGAACTGGGACGAAGCAACAGAGATCATGATTGATTGTGCACAAAAACTAGAGTTAGCTGGAGCAGAGTTCATTATTATATGTACGAATACGATGCACAAAATGGCCAAAGAAGTAGAGGATGCAGTATCCATCCCACTGCTTCATATCGCAGATGCAACAGCAAATGAAATAATTAAAGATGGAATCAAGAAGGTTGCTTTGCTTGGTACGGCTTTTACAATGGAACAGCCATTTTACAAGGGAAGACTAAGTGAAAAGTTTGGGATTGATGTCATTATTCCGAATGAGTCAGAACGAAAAATGATACACGACATCATCTATGAAGAGCTTTGCCTTGGAATTATAAATGAACAATCCAGGGAATCTTATGTAAAGATCATTAATCGACTTAGCGAGCAGGGAGCAGAAGCTATTATTCTTGGGTGTACAGAAATAACACTGCTTATATCGCAAGATATTTGCAGTGTCCCATTATATGATACAGCAAGAATTCATGCGGAGTGTGCAGTTGACTTTGCATTGCAAAAGGGCTGAGAAGAAGGCTGCCATCATTAGTATTCCTGCTAATGGATAAAGTTCAGAAACATTAATAGAAAGAGGTAGCCCGTAGCAACGGCTGTCTTTTTTCATTGAAATAAAAACAATATCAAGAGCATATATTAAATTGAAAATGAAGATGTGTTTTTCTGTAAAACTGCACATTAAAAAGTAGAAAATGGGTGGTAGAAGAGACTGTTGTTAAATTTAAAAAGTTGCTAGATTGACACAAAAAAAGATATCTTTTAATTGAGTTAGTACAATAAGCTGCTGTCACCATTATTTGATGGAAAAGCCTTCAGTTCCGCTTGCACAGCGGTTCTGAAGGCTTTTTGCGCATAAAGAATTGATGAGAACAATTCACGAGACACATTTTCAGTAGCGACAGTAAAAAGGAAACATCTCACTAACAATCTTTATTGAAATATCTTGTTCAAGACTTATTTTCCAGATAATACTGGTGAAGGAGTGCTATTAGGTGCTTGCACGCTATTTGCATTCAAATTTGATTGTTTTTCAACCTGACTGGACGGTTCCGGTATCACCTGCACTGTTTGTTCGCCAATTGGTTTAACTGTCTCTTCACCTTTTTCATTTGTAATTACATGTAGGACTCTGTCGAATATGACATAGATGGATTCCGAACGTTCATCGTTTAAATAATAAACACTTCGAGGAATGCCACTCCCGCCTTCCCAATCAGGCGCCCCAGCAATCTTATTAAATTCTGCGACCACATCAGATGAGAACTGTTTGCTTCCCTCATATTTCTCCCTAAGTCTTTCTGCTTCTTGCAGTGTGATTCTGGGAGTTTTAGAAGAAAGCTTCCCTACGGCGATGAGTGCACTCCTTTTCCACTCTCCAGGCAACCCCATACTCTTATCTTCAATTAATTTATCCAAAATTACCTGTTGTTCTTTTGTTGCACCACTGTATAGGTCGTCATAAAAAGGCTTTGCCTCATTGCTATTATTATTATTACGTTGTGTATATGTGATATCCTTATTGTTTAATTTGAGTTGTTGATCTATATATGCCTCCGCATCTTCTTTTGGTACAAAAATCCGGCCGAATTGTTCGTTTGCAAAAACTGACCCAGCACCAATCAAAACTATGGTTAACACAAGCATCAACAGTAAAAACTTTTTATATTGTTTCATAGTAGAGCACTCCTCTCCAATTGTAGTTAAAAACCTATTTCATTTTCATAATACCTCGAATTTTAAGAACACCATAGAATATAGTACCCTGTATTTTTCTTGGCATCATTAATTTTTATATAGATTTTTTTTCCTGAGGTTAAGTAAATATTAAAAGATGCATTACTAGTTGTAAAATCTGATGCAATAATATTGCCATCAGCATCATATATTATTCCATCTATATCATATCCGCTTCCTCTATCGGTTGATATTGTATAATACTTGCTAGTCGTAGGAGTGAATTCGAAGAAATCGACATCATCAGGATAGTCAAATCTAGAATTCCAACTGTTTGTAATTTTGTAACTTTTGGTTAACACATCACCAGCTTTGTCTCTAAAGTCGGTTTGTGTATATTGAGTACTTGCATTTTGTCCGTAATAGTGAGGATAGTCCACAACAGCGGATTTTCCGATTAGAAAATATCTTGTACCATTAACATAACCTCCCTCGATACTTTTAGAAGCTATATTAGAATCAGTTATAACTGTTTCTGTGTCAATCGACAAATCTGTAATTGGCAGTTCTCCTCTTTTATGTGACCATTTTCCATCATCGTGTCTCAAATAAAAATGATAATCACTAGTCATTCCCGATTGCCTAATGGTCAGAGCGATTTTTCTTTTTCCAGATGGGACAGCAGCAGATGCTGTTGTCTCAGAAATTGTCCATTCTGACTCCGACGTACTCAATGTAGCAAAATCTTCATATATCCGATCTTTTACAAAGGCATAAAGATTATTCCACGAATTAGCTGCATTATAATAGCTGTTCATTAAACTGCTAAAAGCTTCAGTATTGTTTGTAAATTCGCCGGGTTGTTGTTTGTACTTCCCACCTCCAGGATAGTACACATGTATGGCATAACCATAACAATTCATTTTATCTGTCATATAACTCCGATAACTTGAAGTGGCACTGAACGTCGAGGAGGTTCTATTTAATACTACTGCAGCGTGAACAGTTATGCTGGAAACAAACATCAACAACACTAACAGTAAGAAAATGGTTTTCTTCATGAATAATATTCGCTCCTTCACCCTAAATATTACTTCATAAAATCAGTTTCCTCAGATGGAATTTGATACAAATGGATATAGTTTTATCTCGTCACTTATCTGGTGAATTGAGCAAGCTTTTCTTAAGGCAAGCCATCAATTGGCTTTTTTCACTCCTTTCTGACAGAATCACACCAACCTATTAATGCTTCGACATTTTTTATGTAATATTTTACCTTTTATTGCTTTTTAGAGGGATAGTTCTATAGTACTTATTAATTTTGTTGTAATGTGTCTTATATTGTAAAAATACAAAAATATAGGTTGAACTTTAAAAGTTAATACTGTCTATTAAGGGGCAAGAAAGACAAAGAACCTACCCCAAATAGGCAATGTCATTAAGATAAGGAGCAGGACCAAATATCAAGAAAAAGAGAAGGTTATCAAAAAGATAACCTCAGGCTGTCGAGAAAGTCTCGACAGCTATATTTATGTTTACATAGTTTATTACGACACCGCGTTAATATGTTATAATAAAGTTAACTCGTTTGAATGGAAGGTGTCGTCTATGCTGCGTTCTAATCGCGAAAAACAACAAAGCCTTGAATTGGTTTCTATTGAGGATTTAGTTCCTACTGACCATATGCTTCGGAAGATTGATAAGTATATCGATTTCTCATTTATTGATAAAAAGGTAAGCCATCTTTACTCGTTGGATAATGGACGTCCTGCTATTGATCCACTTGTACTTTTTAAGATGATTTTCCTAGGCTACTTCTATGGGATTCGTTCGGAGCGTCAGTTGGAACGTGAAGTGCAAACTAATCTGGCTTATCGCTGGTTTTTGGGCTTAGGATTAACC
>NZ_JBFREL010000018.1:0-112689 GCF_052114265.1 Paenibacillus sp. MCAF9 | reverse complement strand
AGCCAAGCGGTAAGGCAACGGACTTTGACTCCGTCATTCTCAGGTTCGATCCCTGAATCCCCAGCCATTTATATGCGGAAGTGGCTCAGCGGTAGAGCATCGCCTTGCCAAGGCGAGGGTCGCGGGTTCGATTCCCGTCTTCCGCTCCAATTTTACACATCCAAAACACCTTGCAATGCAGGGTGTTTTTTTGTTATGAATAAGACATTAATAATGATGAGGGGTTCGCGATGCGCAAATTAGTATTTTTTGTAGGCGGTGCAGGAGCAGGCAAGACGACATTGGCAAAAGTGCTGGCAAAGAGGCGCAGTGTGGCCATTATTGATATGGATACGGTGCTTAGGCCGGCAGCTGTTGCGCTTATGACGCAGGCAGGACTTGATCCGAATGACCGAGATTCAAGTCTCTATAAGAAACTGTGCCGCGATTTAGGCTATCGCATTACGATGGATGCTGCACTTGAGAATATTGCTAATGACGGCGATATATTTGTAATCGGGCCCTTCACGAAAGAAACAGAGACCCCGGACTGGATTGAGCAGGAGCTCTTCGCAATCGGGGCCTCTTTATCAGACGTTGAGGTAAAGGTCGTATTCGTTTATCTCCGTGACGACAAGGTGCATTATGAACGAATTGTGCAAAGGGGATCTATACTCGATCAGTATAAGCTGGACAACTGGAGCGAGTTTAGTCCGTCTTTAGTGAGGAGAGAGCTGAAATGGAATATTCCAGCATCCTCAGTGCTTTATTTTGACAACTCCACGCCTCTAAACGAGCAGTCTTTAGCATCTCTGGATCAATTCGTGTATGGTGGAGACGCGTTCTAATAGCACGAACATAACAGTAGTTGAGTACCGTATGAGCATTAAAGCTTATTAGCCGTTAGTTGTTCGAAAAGCTCCTTCGTTCTGGCGGCGTCTTTCTCATTAAAAATAACGGTTAAGCCGTCAAGCTGCATGGTAATGTACGGCGGTGAGTTTTTAAATACATATAGCTTGGCAGCACCCAGCTTCTCTAAGGAAAAGTTGCCACGGGCATATTCGGCTGTCGCTGTGCCATTTGTTCTAAATCCGCTTGGGAGCGTTTCTTCAAGCGCAATTCCCTTAACATCGCTTAAATTAAAGCTGTAATCGTATAAAGGATAATCGATGGACACAATACCGTCCTCTTTAATAGTTAGAGTAGGAGCTGTATTGTCAGATTGCACAATAAAAGCAGTCAAAGGAATGACGATTACAAGGACAAGCACGATGCCGCCGTATTGAATCCATTTTCCGGCCCGGGTTGCCATATTGACCGTTGTACCAATTCCAACACGCTTAGGAACCATGATCGTCTGATCATCCGGGTTGTAGTAAGTAGAGCCATTAATCCAGTAGTGGTCGTCATCGGCTACAATACTTTGGCCGTCTGTTTCGGCAAGGCTTTCTTCAACTGCCTGTATCTTGTTATGTACAAAAAAGATGCTGCATAGCGGCAAGAGGGATACCATGACAATACCAATCATCCACTGCGTAAAGCTCAGCGAGCTCCCCTGTGTTAAAATCATATAAGCAACAAAAGCATTAATGCTCTCAAAAACAGCAAGGCTAGGCCAAAGCATGGACCAATAACGACGTGCTGTACGGTTAATAGCGGCGTTGATGTCGTGGTTTTTGCTGTACACCTTCGTCTTCATTTTGCCAAAGGCAATGTAAATGATGTATAAGATCGCAGTCATCGCGAGTGAGGCAATGCCGGTCATTTTTAAGAGAACGTCGCTGTTAAACAAGGAAACGATAATAGGGACGACAGATAAAAGTGTGGGAATTAGGAACCAATAAGGAGAAACAAGCACCGATTTTTTGAGCTGCGTTACTTTGGTATCGATACGGATCACTCGTTTTTCTCCGACAAACCATTGTTTATCCCGTTTGAGAGCAGCGGCTTTATGATGGATTTTGTTGAAAGGAAGTTTGGATGTATACAAAAAAATTGCAAACCAAAGCAGCATGTAAGTAAAGGCTAATGAAAAGTATTTATCGAGCAGGAAAAAAGGGACTAAGGTTATTAACGTAATGCCAGCATACGAAAAATATGATTTTTTATATTTTTCTTGAAGCTGCTTCATTTCTGCATCCTCGAAGGCATGTGCAGGAAACGTAACGCCAAACAATATATGATTGCTTGGTACGGCTTGCTTCAAAAACATAACAAGAATAGTGATGTAGGCAATAGCTGCTGGAACGATTAAAATAATATTGTTCATGAAAGGTCTCCTATTCTGGCAGGGGATGATTTTTGCTCATTGCGGCTTTAAAGATGTTCGAGCAAATGTGCATAAATTGTTCTTGCTCGATACCTTTGAGACTAGCCTCAGAAATAACAAGCTTTAATTCATGCTCCAGCTTTTGGCTAAAATCGGCTTGCTTGCTCCATTCGGTGCGTACCTTGGCCCCATGACGGCGATCAATAGATATGTATCCCTCGTTTTTGAGAAGGGCATAGGCTTTGTTCACGGTCATGGCATTTACCCCTAAATCATCAGCGAGCTGTCTTACCGTTGGCAATTTCTCCCCATAATTGAGTCCGCCTACGCCAATTCCGATGACAATTTGGTTGCGGAGCTGGACGTAGATCGGTATATCACTGTTGTAGTCGAGCGTCATAATCATCGGATCACCCCTAGCAATAAAGTATCATTTGTATTAGAGATGTTAATACAGATTATACAAAATGTCAAAATGCGGCTGAATCATTTGGACAGGCAGTCCCTGGCATGGCTATAATAAACAGAAGAAGACTTTCCTCATTTCATAAAAATATAATAAGCGATTAGCCAATAAATCTATTTTTCAAGGAGAGACGATTATGATCAGATTCGGCGTTATCGGTACAAACTGGATTACGGAGTCATTTATTTCTGCGGCGAGCGAGGTTGAAGATTTCAAACTAGCTGCTGTCTATTCGCGTTCGATAGAAACAGCGAGTACATTTGCGGAGAAACATAGTATTGCTGCTACATTTACGGATATCGAAGAGATGGCGGCAAGTGGACAAATTGATGCGGTATACATTGCTAGTCCAAACTCATTTCATGCCGCTCATGCGATTGCTTGCATGAAGCATGGCATTCATGTGCTCTGCGAGAAGCCGATCGCTTCAAATGCGCATGAACTGCGCCAGATGATTGCGGCTGCGAAGGAAAACGGCGTGCTGCTCATGGAGGCGTTAAAGTCGACGATGCTGCCAGGGTTTAAGGCTGTACAAGACAACATCGACAAGCTTGGAACGATACGGCGTTATTTTGCGAGCTATTGCCAGTATTCGTCTAGGTACGATGCCTATAAGGCGGGTACGGTGCTTAACGCTTTTAATCCTGTATTCTCAAACGGGGCGCTTATGGATCTTGGCATTTATTGCGTCTACCCGCTTGTAGCCTTATTTGGCAAGCCGGATGTGATTAAAGCGACTGGTGTCATGCTGGATTCTGGCGTGGATGGGGAAGGAAGCATCGTTCTTCAGTATGAGAGTATGGATGCGGTCATCATGTATTCCAAAATTACACATTCATCGCTGCCATCGGAGATTCAAGGGGAGAACGGCAGTATCGTAATCGACAAGATTAGTGAAATAGGGAAGGTTGAAATCCAATACCGCAACGGAACAAGCGAAGATATTTCGCAGCCTTCAAATAGCAAGTCGATGTACTATGAAGCGAAGGAATTTATCGAGCTGATTAGAGCTGGACGTACGGAGTCATCCATTAACACGTTTGCAAATTCACTCGTGACGCTGGAGATTATGGATGAGGCAAGAAAGCAGATTGGACTCGTCTACCCTGCCGATGCTATAGAAACGAAATAATATAACAGGAGCGGCGTGCAGCCGCTTCTTTTTTTATATCCTTATTCGTGACTAATTGCCTATTTTTCACAGCAGCCGTTGACAAAGGGATTTAATAATGTCATTATGATAATATCAAATTGAATAAATGACATGGATCGGAGTGCAGCAGCAATGGTCGAAAATGAATCCAATTACGCAGCAGATCATTACCGATCACCTGATGGCGCACCAGCAGATATCGTCATCTTTACGATCGTAACGACAGAAAGGCAAACGCCTAAGAAGGCGCTGCCTACGAGGGAGCTGCAGGTGCTGCTGATCAAGCGGAACATATGGCCCTTCGAAGGGCAATGGGCGCTGCCAGGCGGCTTTACGATGGAAAATGAGACGGTATATGACTGTGCTATACGCGAGCTGCAAGAAGAGACAGCGGTTGAGGACGTGCATATCGAATATTTTAACGTGTATAGCACGCCTGGCCGTGATCCAAGGGGCTGGATTATCTCGCATGCTTTTCTAGCGCTCGTTAACGAATGTACACTTGAACAAAGGGCTGCGGCTGTAGATGCATCGGATGTGCAATTGTTTACAGTCGAAGAAGCGCTTCAAATGGATTTGGCGTTTGACCATAAGCAAATCTTGACCGACGCGCTGCAAGAGATTCGCAAGAAAATGCTGACTACGAAGATAGCGAAGGAGTTTCTGCCAGAGGAGTTTACGCTTAGTGAGCTGTATCAGGTAATAAAAACGGTTGTTCCTGACTTTGAGGAGAAAAATTTTATTCGCAAATTGACGTCAACGAAAAGCCGCAGCACGATTATTGAGGAGGCGACGGATACGAATGGAAATCCGAAGCAATCCAATCAATATTCGCAGCGAGCAGCGCAATTGTACCTTTTTACAAAGGAAGAGCCAAGATTGTCTATTTATAGCTGAACGCTTACGAGGAGAGTGATGTCATGCTGAAGTTTAATGGAGTAGAGCTTGGGTTAAAACAGTTTCCGAATGGGGAGACGCTCATAAATGGCGATGAAATCCTTACGCATATGGCGGAATTCAATACGATCGTATGGAAATATGAGAATGATGGCGATCTGGTTAAGCTGATGTTCATCAAGAGCTATCTCGATGATCGGCGCGTTAAATGTACGTTGACCATTTATTATTTGCCGTACAGCCGAATGGATCGAGTCGAAGGTGCTTCTGCCTTTACGTTAAAATATACAGCTGCCTTTATCAATAACATGAACTTTGAATCGGTTACGATTATCGAGCCGCATTCCGATGTATCGCTTGCGCTGATCGATCGAAGTATCGGCAAATATCCAACGATTCAGCTGCTTGAGCAGGTCGCGAACGAAGTAGGTTTTGATTTGGAGAAGGACTATCTTTTTTTCCCAGATGCAGGGGCGCAGAAACGGTACAGCAAGGTTCAAGGTTACCAGCAGCTGGTAGGCTACAAAGCGAGAGATTTTCAGACCGGCCAAATCAAGAGTCTGGATGTCGTAGGACATATTCCGCGTGAGGGCTTTAAGGCCATCATTGTTGATGATCTTTGTTCGTATGGCGGCACGTTTATGCTTAGCGCAGAGAAGCTGACGGCACTTGGAGCCACGCATATTTATTTGCTGGTAGGACACTGCGAGCATTCGATCTATAAAGGGAAAATATTAGAGACTGATCTTATTGATAAGGTGTATACGACCGATACCATACTTCATCAAGCAGAGCATGACAAAATTCACGTATTCGCAATGGGAGGCCTATAAGATGACGCAAACATTCGTTTATCCAGCTACGCTGCTATGTGACTTTTACAAGGTGAGCCATAAAAATCAGTATCCAAAAGGAACGGAGCTCGTTTATTCGACGTGGACCGCTCGCACAAGCCGACTAGATGATATTAACGAGGTTGTCGCTTTTGGCTTCCAATCGTTTATCAAACAATATCTCATCGATTATTTTAATGAGCACTTCTTTGCAAGAACAAAGGCAGAGGTAGCGCATGAGTACAAGAGGCTCATTCAATATGCGCTTGGAGAAGCGAATCCCGATGCATCGCATATTGAGGAGCTGCACGATCTTGGATATTTGCCGATCAAGATTAAGGCGATTAAAGAAGGTGCATTAGTACCGATAAGAGTACCAATGCTGACTATTGAGAACACGAAGCCTGAATTTTTCTGGCTGACGAACTATTTGGAGACGTTGATGTCGTGCCAGCTGTGGATGCCGGCTACGAGCGCTACGCTAGCTTTCGAATATCGCAAAATTTTAGAAGCCTATGCTCTGCAGACAAACGGCGATACAGCAGGCGTACCGTTCCAAGGCCACGACTTCTCGATGCGCGGCATGGGTGCGCTTGAATCGGCGCTCGGCAGCAGCGCAGGCCATCTCCTATCGTTCACGGGAACAGATACGATACCAGCGATATTGTATTTGGAAAACTATTATAATGCGAATATAGAAAAAGAATTGGTGGGTACGTCGATTCCGGCAACCGAGCACAGCGTTATGTGCGCGCACGGACGTGACGAGATGGCATCGTACCGCTATTTGATCAAAGAGGTATACCCAAATGGCTTTGTCTCGATCGTATCGGATACTTGGGATTTATGGAGTGTGCTGGACGTGGTCATTCGCGGCTTGAAGGATGATATTATGAGCAGGGACGGCAAGGTGGTCATTCGTCCCGACAGCGGAGATCCGGTCAAAATCATTTGCGGCGACCCGGATGGAGAGAGTGAATTCGAGCGTAAAGGCGTTATTGAAATACTCTGGGATATTTTTGGCGGCACGGTTACAGAGAAGGGGTATAAGCAGCTAGATAGCCACATCGGGGCGATCTATGGGGATGCGATTACAATTTCGCGCTGCAAGGAAATTTGCGAGAAGCTGGCAGCCAAAGGTTTTGCATCGACGAATATGGTGTATGGAATCGGATCGTTCACTTACCAGTACAATACGCGGGATACATTCGGCTTCGCATTAAAATCGACGTTTACGATTGTGAATGGCGAGGAGCGCAAAATCTATAAGGATCCCAAAACAGATAATGGCGTGAAGAAGTCGCAGACAGGTCTTGTCCTCGTTACGGAGCAGGACGGGAAACTTGCTTATACTGACAATCTTAGCGCAGCGGAGTACGAAGTTAGTAAAGCAGAGGATCAGCTCGAAGTAGTGTTTGAGGATGGGAAGCTAGTTCGCGATTTGACGCTGACTGAGGTGCGCGCGAACTTATTGGCTCATTTATAAGTTATTTATCCGTAAAAATAAGATGCTCCCTCGAGCATCTTATTTTTGGTTTATTATAAATGTGTTGACAGAAGTTGGGTGATCAGATTATTATGATGTAAATCAAATGAAAGGAGGTCGATGACAATGTTCGGACTAAATTTAGAACGTAATCATGCAACTAAATATAGCAAGTCCATTTCATCGGCCTCTTCGGGGCCTGTGACTATTTTCTAAAATCTTGTATGCTGCAGGCTGCAACGATTGGGAAATAAAGGCGCAAGATTAAGCCATGGACTTTTTGGGGTCCATGGCTTTTTTGTGTTCATTTGAATTTTGAGGAGATTATCGGATATGAAAGAAACGTATTATCAGCAAGTAAAGCTGCCTTCGGGGCAGGTGCATGTTTATGCAGGACCAGAGCTATTCGCGTCCTTGGATTATAAAGTGTTTGAAATGGCGAACAACAACTTACAAATACCGAATCAAGTATATATGAGCTATACGCCTGATGTGCATGTTGGCGTGGGAACCTGTATCGGTACAACAGCGGTATGGAATGCGAGTGATGGGTACGTATCTCCTTCCATCGTAGGCAGCGATATCGGATGCGGGATGCGCGTACAGCTTACAAATCTGCATAAGGATGATTTGAAGGAAGTAAAGCTGCGGCGCAAGCTGGTTAAGGCTATTGAGAAATATATGCCAGTCGAGGAGCATGCAAGAGGTTACTTCTCAGATATTAGACTTGAGAATATCGTGAAGAAGGGCTTGCACGGCTTGCCGAAAAAATATATTCCTGATGCCTACACGCCGCGCAAAGCTACCTCCTTAACCCATGTGGAGAGCAGCCGTTTTGATTTTGACGAAGAGGTGCTGGAGAAGTTTCCGGAAGTTGTTTGGCATCGCGCGCATCGCCAGCTCGGCACACTTGGCGGCGGCAATCATTTTGTAGAAATTCAGGCGATTGAAATTGCCGAGGAAAACAGAGAAATTGCCGAAGCATGGGGGCTGTTCGACGGCCAAGTGGTCATTATGATTCATTCCGGCTCGCGGGCTTGGGGCGGTGCGGTCAGTCAATATTGCAGCACGGACATTGCCAAAATGATGCGTCAGGAAGGCATAGGCACCGCTGATCCTAAGCTGCTATATGCGCCGTTATCCCATCCGCTCGGCCAAACGTATGTCAACCTCATGTACTCGGCCTTAAATTATGCGGTCGTGAATCGCCACTTGATTGCATACGCTGCCTTGGAGGCGGGCAAGGATGTGTTCGGCTCAAAATTCGAGCTGCGCACATTGTATGATCTCATGCATAACTACGCATGGGAGGAAGATCAAGATGAGCAGTCCTATTTCGTTCATCGCAAGGGTGCAACAAGAGCGCTGCCGGCAGGACATCCAGATAACCCTGAGCCGTACCTTTGCACGGGGCATCCGGCGCTTATACCAGGATCGATGGGCACTGCCTCGTATATTATGGTCGGAAGCGCTGAAGGGAAAGCGAATCATTATTCCATCTGTCATGGCGCAGGACGAATCAGGTCACGGAACGCAACGAAGCAGCTTGTATCGGTAGAAGAGGTTGCTATTGCAATGCGTGTAGGTACGGATGATGAAATCGTCGTAAACCAGCGATCTATGGAGTCTCTGGTCGATGAATCACCGCAGGCATACAAGGATGTAGATCAAATCATTGAGAGTGTAGTCGGAGCCGGGCTTGCGCAGGTCGTAGCAAAATGCAAACCGTTAGCTGCCGTCAAAGGAACGTAAATAAAGGAAAAGAAGGGGGACGAGGAGAATGTTTAACCAATATCTAGAAGTACAGTTAGTTAACGTAAATGATGAGCAATCCAATTCTTTTAATTTGAGCAAAGAGAATAGCTCCACTCCTCGGACCCGTTGTTTGGTATTTGAAGGGAAGCGTGTACTGACCTCGTGTTAGCTGCATTGCTGACTATTCTTTTTCCTAGACTATGGACGATTGTCCATGGTCTTTTTTTTTCAAGAAGAAGCTGAGTAAAGGAGTGTCTAGAATGACCAACATACATGAAAATATTTTGCTGGAGCTGGGTAAAATCGAGCGGGAGGAACAGGTTCGCATCGTTTATGCGTGCGAATCGGGAAGCAGGGCGTGGGGGTTTCCTTCTAAGGATAGCGATTACGACGTTCGATTTATTTATGTCAGGCCGGTGGAGTGGTATTTATCGATATTTGACAAAAGAGATGTAATCGAACGGCCTATAAGCGATCTGCTAGATATAAACGGCTGGGATTTGCGCAAAGCGCTTAATCTGTTTCGCAAGTCGAATCCGCCGCTGCTCGAATGGCTGCAATCACCGATTCCATACTTTACGAAATACTCAGTAGCCAAACAAATCCGCAGCGCCTCTCCGTTATCTTTCTCGCCGAAGTCATGCATGTACCATTATCTCCATATGGCAAAAGGGAACTACCGAGAGTATCTGCAAGGCGAGCAAGTGAAAATAAAAAAGTATTTTTATGTGTTAAGGCCGATTCTCGCTTGCGGCTGGATTGCGAAGTACAACTCGATGCCTCCGATCGAATTTGATCGTTTAGTAGAGGCGCTTATTCCTGAGCAGAGTGAGCTGAGGGCTACGGTTGAACAATTGCTGCGACGGAAAAAAGCGGGTGACGAGCTCGATTATGAGCCTAGGCTGCAAGTTATTAATACCTATTTGGAGGAGCGAATGGTTCATTTTGAACAAATCGCATTCGCAATGGGCCAAGGGGGAACTGCGCAGGACAATCAGCTTGATGATTTGTTCCGCAGCGCTTTACAAGAGGTTTGGGATTAAATAGTGTTGCTTTTAATTGACAAGTAAGGGGAAGTTAAGGATGGCTATCGTGCAAGTGAAATCGACGAACCCAAGCTTTTCGTTCGTCATCAGAAAAAATCCGGGCTCAGGCATGCTGCTGCGCGCCGTTCGCAAAGGAATGGCCTACGGCTGGTATACCGATGAAGCAACCTTCAACGTTTATTTTAAGGATGCTGACAATGAGGTTTCATACAAGCAGCATAGGCAGGATCAATTTGAGTACCTCAATGTATCGCGATATAATACGCCGCTCTTTGTACTGGGAGCGATCAATGAATTTTTTGCAGCGCCGCTCAAAGCGCAGCATTCGAGTGACACGGAGCAATACGAGCATACCTTCCATATCAATATGATACATATTGAGCTTTTGCGTTATATTCATTTTTTTGAGAAGCATCTTACCGATTATACATTTGAAGCTGTACACCTGGCGCATAAGAGCTATTCGCTTACCATTAAGACGCATAAATCGTTATATGAGCTTATGCATGTCGTTAGTGTGCTTTGTCTCTTCCTCTCGATGTTCAGCGACGAATACATCGATATTTCTGATGATGTGTTGATTAAATATGTGAAGAGTATCCAAATTATCGACGCACCCTTTTATATACGAAGCTTGTTTGCCCGCAATTTTCTAGCTTCAAGAGACCGGTTCAAGAAATATAAAGAAGAGCTGGAGAAAACAGATCGTTATGCGGTTCAACTCTCCTTCGGCGGGACAGCTCAGCAGCGGAGAAGCTATATCGGAAGCGTGCTTCCGTTCAATAAGGCCATTCTCGACGTTGGCTGTGGAGAAGGTTTCTATGCGATTCCATTTGCGTCCAAAATTGAAGACAGCTACTACGCGGTTGATATCCATGAGCCGCTGCTAGAGGTGGTAGAGCGGAAGGCGAAAGCAAAGGAACTGGACAACATCGCTACCTTTCCTTCCATTGAACACTTTCTAGAGGCTTATAACGGCGAGCAGGTGGATGTCATTTTGACCGAGGTTATTGAGCATATGAGTCTAAATGAGGCAGCTGTTCTGATACGGCAAATATGCGAACATGTTGATTTTGATTATTTTGTGCTGACAACACCTAATGCAGAGTTTAATGCTTATTATGAGCTGGAAGACTTCCGGCATGATGACCATAAATGGGAGCTTGGGCGAGCGGAATTTCAAGAGTGGCTGCTCGAAACGATTAAAGATCAATCCGTGGAAAGCCAGTTTGTCGCAATCGGCGACGGAGTGAACGGTATACAAACGACGCAGGGTGCGATTTTGCGGAAGAGGAGAGAGTAGCGTCAATGGAAATGAGAACGAGAGTCCACACGATTTTTATGTTGATTGGCACGACGGAATGCGGGAAAACAACCTTTGCAAACGAAGTGCTGATGCCGCAGCTGCGATTTAGGGATGACAGCAAGGGCATGAATGCGAATGTGCAATATATTTCATCCGATAGCATTAGACAGGAGCTTCTAGGCTCTGATTATGATAAATATGATCAAATCATGCTTGAAGCGAGCGATCAGGCTTTCCGCCTTTTGTTCGAGAAGCTGCGGCTGGTCACAACTTTCCCCATTAATGCGGAATTTGTTGTCGTGGATACAACAGGGTTGTCAGAGGATTTCCGGGCGAGAGTGAGGGAGGTTGCAAAGGAAAATAACTACAACCTTGAAGTCGTGCTGTTTGATTACAAGAAGCGTGATGATTATTATTCATCGGAGCGTTCGAAGAAACTGATAACGAGCCACATTAATCGTTTGCGCAAGGACGTGCTTGGTTCGCTCTCGAGGGAGAAATATAGCAAAGTTCATAAGGTGCGGGCTAAAGATTTTTATTCCCCCATGGATAAGGTTGCGAATCCGGATTATAAGATTATAATCGAGGATGCTGCTGAGTATTTGGACGTTTTTTTACCGCTGGACCAGAAGACGATTATCGTCGGTGACGTTCACGAATGTGTGGATGAGCTGAAGGCTTTGCTCGTTAGCCATGGGTTTCAACTAGAGGGCAATGTACTGGTTGAGACTGGGAAGGTCAGCGGTACAAAAGTATTGCTCGTTGGAGATTGGATCGATAAGGGAAGCCGCACAAAGGAAATCATTGATTTCCTATATACGAATCAGAATAAGTTTTTGTTTGTGCTTGGCAATCATGAAAACTTCGTCCATAAATATATGCGTGGTGAAATCAAAGGTGTGGAAGAGGAGCTGCTGCATGCCTACTTCGATTCCACTGAGGTGCTGAGAGGCGATGCTGAGCTGCTCCAGAAGTTTAATCATCTCGTATCGCTGTCGAAGCCTCACTACAGAATGGTAGGAAAAGCAGGACCATCCTATTATGTAACTCACGCGCCATGCGAGAACAAATATATTGGCAAGCTGGATGTGAATTCGATCCGTCATCAGCGCAATTTCAGGCTTGACCGATCGGCGCCGATTGAAGCACAGCTTGCGTTTCTGAAGCGGGATGCAGCAGGAAACCAGCCGTATCATGTTTTTGGGCATGTGGCTGCTAAACAAGCATTTCGGATCAGAAATAAAATCCATTTGGATTCAGGCGCAGTTCACGGCAATCTGCTAACCTCGGTTTCTCTGTCGGTGAAGCCGACTTTCAAATCACAGAAATCGTCAATAGCCGGCATGGAAGGGGAGCTTCCTGCACTCTTCAAAGAGGAACGCAAAGTATCGCTGCAAGAGCTGGATGACGATGAAGCCCGCAGATTGCAGTATTGTTCGCGCAATAAAATTAACTTTATCTCAGGAACCATGTCTCCTGCAGATAAGGATGAAGCGGCGGGTGAGCTGGAATCGCTGAGGAAAGGGCTGAACTATTTTGTGGAGCGCGGTGTTAAAGAGGTCGTGCTGCAGCCCAAATACATGGGATCACGCTGCAATGTTTATCTGCATGCAGATATCGAGCAATCTTTTGCAGTGAGCCGCAATGGGTACAAAATAAATAAGGTTGACCTAACCGCTGTTTATGAGCGACTGCTGCAAAGATTCGGAAGCTACATGAAGGAAAACGATATATCGATGCTCCTGCTCGATGGCGAGCTTTTGCCATGGGAGGCGCTGGGGGAAGGTCTCATCGAAAAGCAGTTTAAGCCAATTGAGAAGGGGCTTGAGACAGAGCTTGCTTTCCTGAAGGCGAATGGATTCGAGGAAGCGTTCGGAAAGCTTGCGCATGATTTCAAGGAAAGCGGTTTTGAAAAGGATCAGTTTCACTTTAGCAAAGGGGCTATTAATGAGAAGTACGGTCTAGCCGTCTATCAAAACTTTAAGCATGTTCATTCTGTTCTTGAGAAAATCAGGCCAATTGACGAGCATATCAAAGCATATGAAACGTATAAGAGGCAGCTGGAGCTGTATGCCGAGGCAGGGGAGCTTGAATACAAGCCATTTTCGCTGCTCAAAATCGCATACGTAGACGGAAGCGAGCAGCTGCCAGCGTGGAAAACCTCTGAGATGTATCGATTCCTATCTGACGATCCATTCATCACGCTTGTGCTGTCTGATGCGGAGAGCTATGAGCTTGCAGAAAAATATTTCTACACGCTTACGGTAGACAATCATATGGAAGGTGTCGTGATTAAGCCCGAGCTGCCTCAGCCGTACACGGTTCCCTATATGAAAGTGCGCAATAAGGAATACATGTCTATTATTTACGGTTATGATTATAGATTTCCGCACAAGTACAATAAGCTCATCAAGCAAAAAAATATTACGCAAAAGCTTCGTACATCATTTAACGAGTACCGGCTAGGACAGCATATGCTGGCGATTCCTTTTGCTGAAATTGCCCCAGAAAACGATGGATATCAAGCGGCTGCTGCGAATCTTTTGTTTGAGGTTGCCAAAGAGAAGGAAATCGATCCTAGATTGTAAAACATCAATATACCAAACCTCCCAAAATGGGAGGTTTTTCTACATCATTCGACCTATTATGAAATTGGTTATGGTATATATCGGAATAATATGGAATACTGGTATATGTAAAAAGTCCTAGTAAAAAGCAAAGTTGTCGAAAGACAATGACGCAAAGCCAACAGGCCTAAAGGAAATTTCCAAAGGTGGCTGGGTTGCCAAAAGGATGAGTGATAACATACCTATATCCTCTCCTTAAAAACTTCAGGTTACCGCCTACGTTATGAATAAGAGGGGATATTTAGCAATGAAACAAATGATTAAACGTTTTAATGGAAATGTTAATGTTGGTAGTTTTAATATTGTTCAAAAGTTAGCGAATTTAGGCTACTGGGAGTTTGACCATATTCGCAGAGAAGCATCCTGGTCGAATCAAATGTTCGAAATATATGGTATGAAATCTGATTTCTCGATGACGATTGAACAATTTTTTGAGTTTGTACATCCCGAAGATCGTGAGCGCGTTAATGAGCAGTTCCACCTTGCAATTGAATCAAAAAAGGAAAGCGTTTCCGAGTACAGAATCGTTCGTCAAGGCGGTGAAGTTAGATATGTGGTGGAAAACATTACGTTCATACGGAATGCCGAAAACGAGATATTGTTGACGATAGGCATGATTCAGGATGTAACGGAAAATAAAAAAATACAGCATCGCCTCACACTAGAAGAGCAGCTTTATAAATCGATATTTGAAAACAACCCTGACGCGGTCTTTTCTTTAGACGCACAAGGGCGTTTTTTGTCATGCAATTCTGTGCTTGAGCAAGTTTTTGGATATACGAAAGAGGAAATTATAAATGATAGTTTTCATAAATTTGTAGATGCCGCAGCACGGGATAAAACGATTCAATATTTTGAGCAAACGGTCAAGACGCTGAATCCTCAAAACTATGATACGACAGGCATTACGAGAACAGGGCAAACGGTCGAATTTAATGTGACCAATATTCCAATCATTATTAATAAAAAGCTTATCGGCGTCTACGGCATTGCCAAGGATATTACGCAGCAAAAAATGATTGAGCAATCATTGACTGAGACCGAATTAAAATACCGCAGTATTGTTGAGCAATCCATTGTCGGTATTTTTGTCGCGCAAAAAAACAACTTCGTTTATTCAAACGACCAGCTCAATAAAATGTTTGGTTATGACTCCTTGATCGGTATGGATATTATACAGACGATCCATCCTTTAGACCGTGAAGCCGTCGTTAATCAGCTAACGAAGTTACAGGAGGGGCAGTCTTTATCTAATTTCTGCCACAGAGCCATTAAGCAAGATGGGACGATTATTCATTGCGAAGTGCACTATAATCAAGTGTCAAATATGGGTGAGCAGGCGATCGTTGGCGTAGTCCTTGATGTTACGGATCGGAGCAAGGCTGAGGAATTAAATCAATATTTGGCTTACCACGATTATTTAACGGAGATGCCAAATCGCAGAATGTTTGAAGACCAGCTAGATAAGCAGCTAAGGGTAAGCGAGTATTTTAAGCAGAGGCTGGCGATCATGCTGATTGACGTGGATCGTTTCAAATATGTAAATGATACGCTTGGGCATCCGATTGGGGATGAGCTGCTGAAACAAATCGCCTTTCGATTGATGAGCAATTTACGTGATGGCCAAACCGTATTCCGACTTGGCGGAGACGAATTTGCAATTATTATAGCTGATGTAAAGCAGCAAAACGAAATCAAGGATATGGCAGCTACTATTATTAAGCTTATCAATGAGCAATTTTTGATAGAAGGATATGAGCTGAATGTAACCGCAAGTATTGGAATCAGTCAATCGCCTGGCGATGGGAGCTCGGTGGAGCAGTTGATGAAAAATGCGAATGCGGCTCTTTATCATGCGAAGTCCAGAGGCAGCAACCAATCACAGTGCTATTCCTCTTCTTTAAATGTGCAATCATTCAAATTGTTTTCACTCAGCAATGATTTGCGTAAAGCGCAGGAAAGAGGAGAGCTGTTCCTTCATTATATGCCTCGAGTACATTCACAAACGATGGAAATTGTTGGCGTCGAGGCGCTGCTGCGCTGGAATCATCCAGATTGGGGATTGGTTGCTCCGTCTGAATTCATACCGATCGCAGAGGAAACGGGGCTTATTGTATCGATAGGAGAATGGGTGCTTCGCGAAGCCTGTTTGCAGCATAAACGGTGGCAGAGCTTAGGACTGCCTTCGGTCACGCTGTCGGTTAACTTTTCGGTGCAGCAGCTTCTTCAGCAAAATATATTGCATAGAATCGATCAGATTATCGAGGAGACAGGAATTTCCCAAGATCGATTGGAAATTGAAATAACGGAAAGCTCCTTTATTAGCAATGAGAATGCGGTGACGGAATTGCTGCTGGAGCTGAAGAAAAGAAAAATCAAAGTATCGCTTGATGATTTTGGAACCGGCTATTCCTCTCTTTATTTATTGAAGCGATTGGCACTCGATACGATCAAAATTGATCGGTCATTTATCGAGGAGTTGATGACGGATCGTAGAAATAAGAGCATTATTGAATGCATTATTCAATTGGCTGGCGAACTTGGCATGCAGGTGGTGGCTGAAGGCGTTGAAACGAAGGAGCAATACAACTATTTACGCGAGCAGCGATGCGATGAAATCCAAGGCTATTATTTCAGCCGTCCTGTAGAGCCGGACAGCATCGTGCAGCTTTTGAGCCGAAGATCTTGTAAAGAGCCTGCTTTATTTATGCCTAGTAAAGAGGTGCTCGTTAATCGGAGAAAAAGCTTTCGAATAGATTTGAAGCATTGTCTATTGGCAGAGATGACCATTACGATGTTTAAAGGAAGCAGTGTGAAGCTTGGGAGTACAGAGGTGTTTGTTCGTAACATCGGACCAGGCGGGCTCCGGTTTATAGTCGGTGTGAAGCTGCCCGTTAACAGCGATATTCTCTTGATGTTCAAGACGAAAATTCTTAATCAAATGTATGTGCTATTCGGATTTATCGTCTGGTACAATGAACTGGGCAAAGACATTTATGAATATGGTGTGCAATTTCAATTAAAAGAAAAGCAGCAGGATGAGCTCGTCAATACGCTTAATTTCCTAGCCATTAAGCAGCGTGATGGCATGCTTCCTCAAACACAGGTGTATGTTGGAGATCCGATACTCCGAATTAAGGAATTGAAAAAACACAATTAAATAATGAGATGAAAAAAGCATTTTACATTCGGTAAAACCGAGGCGTGAAATGTTTTTTTGTGCAGCATAAAAGTTTTGCCGCATTGGTCTTTGGGTAAAAGGAAATAGTAGTTATTGAAAAGGAGGATGCGCGCTTGAAACTTACACCGGAACAAAGAATTCAGCTGCATGGCTTTAATAATTTAACGAAGTCACTCAGCTTCAATATGTATGATGTGTGTTATACGAGAACGAAAGAAGAGCGTAAAGCATATATCGCCTATATAGACGAACAATATAATTCGGATAGGTTGACGAATATTTTGGAAACGGTATCGGATATTATTGGAGCGCATGTGCTTAATATTGCAAAGCAGGATTATGAACCGCAGGGCGCCAGCGTTACTTTGCTCGTATCGGAAGGGCCGGTAATTGGCGGACCCAATGATTCGTTTGAAGAATCGCCGGGTCCCTTGCCTGATTCCGTAGTGATGCATTTGGATAAAAGCCATATAACGGTTCATACATATCCGGAGTATCATCCGAACGAAGGGATAAGTACGTTCCGCGCAGACATTGATGTATCGACCTGCGGCGAGATTTCACCGCTAAAAGCGCTGAACTATCTGATCCATTCATTTGATACCGATATTATGACGCTGGATTACCGTGTGAGAGGTTTCACTCGCGACATTAATGGTTATAAACTTTTTATTGATCATGATATTAACTCGATTCAGAACTACATACCGAAGAAGGAATCTCTTTTGTATGACATGATCGACGTTAATATTTATCAAGAAAATGTGTTTCATACCAAATGCAAGCTGAAGCAATTTGATTTGAACAACTATTTGTTCGGCTATACGAAGGATTCGTTGTCAACCATAGAGCAAGAGGAAATTACGAGAAGATTAAAGACCGAGATGGATGAAATCTTTTATGGAAAAAATATAAGGAGCTGATTTTCTCATGTCTAATTCACCATCACAAAAAAATATTAACCCGCCGCAGCACCAAAACCGTCAACCGGGCATTGAATCCGAGATGAAGCCGCTGCCGATTTTTGAATCGGATTCATATAAAGCAGCAGGCAAGCTGAAAGGGAAGACAGCTATTATTACGGGCGGAGATAGCGGCATTGGCCGCGCGGTAGCTGTTGCTTTTGCCAAAGAGGGCGCGGATTTAGCGATCGTATATTTGAATGAGCATGGCGATGCAGAGAAGACGAAGGAAGTTGTAGAGAAAGCTGGCGTGAAATGCTTGCTTATAGCTGGCGACGTCGGCGAAGAGGAGTTTTGCAAAAGTGTCATCGAGCAGACGATTAAGGAGTACGGCAAGCTGGATGTTTTGGTGAATAACGCGGCAGAGCAGCATGTGCAGCAGAAGCTTGAGGATATTACATCGGATCAGCTGGTGGCTACGTTCCGAACGAATGTGTTCAGCATGTTCTATTTGACGATAGTCGCTTTGCCTCACTTGAAGGCATCCAGCTCCATCATCAATACAGCATCTATAACGGCATACAAAGGAAATCCGACGTTAATTGATTACTCCGCTACAAAAGGAGCAATCGTGTCCTTTACGCGCGCATTGTCAGTGAATTTGGCTGAGCAAGGCATTCGCGTTAACGGTGTAGCTCCCGGACCGATCTGGACGCCGCTTATTCCAGCGACATTCGATGAGCAGTCCGTAGCCACTTTTGGCTCAGATACACCGATGAAACGGCCAGGACAGCCGCATGAGTTAGCAGCTGCCTACGTCTACCTAGCTTGTGATGATTCCAGTTATATGTCAGGCCAAATGCTGCATATTAACGGCGGAGAAGTTGTAAACGGGTAAAGAAGATATTACAAGAAACCATGCTGCTTCGCATAATTTCCCCAGTGCGGCTGTCTGCCATCGACGTCGGTTATGCCGAACTCATCAGACAGCTGCCAGCTCGGGAATACTTGTCCGGATCTTTCAAGCAAATCGCTGCTTGCTGCAAGAGCTGCGATTCCGCGTCCGACAAAAAATGGCGTTTCCGATTGGCTGAAATGCTCGGCGTCTGGCTTGCCGCCATGTACAGCATCAAGCCACGTTTCTTCCGTTACTTCAAAATGCTCCAGCATTTCCTCAGAGCGAAGGAAGCCGGGAGTTACAGCAACAGCCGTTACATCATGGGGCTTAAGGTCAGCTGCCATTGCTGCGGCAAGATGAATAGGCGAAATTTTGGCCAAGCTATAAAACAAGCTTCCGCGATAACGGTAATCGATTCCGTCCGTTACTTCAATAATTAGTCCCTTTCTCCGTTTCACCATCAACGGAGCCCCATAATGACTCGTAATGAGATGAGCTTTTACGGCACGCTCTTGCATTAACAGGCCCTTGCTTAACGAATGCTCCCAAAACGGCTTTCCCCATTCTGTTAATTTTTCTCCTCCCCAAATATTATTGACCAGCACATCCAGTTGTCCATTTTGCTCCTTGTTGATTTGCTCAAATAAAGCCTGAACGTCCGCTTCTACTGTATGGTCAACTCTAACCGGGATGCCCACGCCTCCTCGTGCAGTGACCAATTCGGCTGTTTCTTCAATCGTTTCCGCTCTGTTCAAATCGGAGGCTTGGTCGCGAATGCTTCTTCCTGTGCAGTAAACGGTGGCTCCTGCTTCTCCAAGACTTACTGCAATACCGCGTCCAGCTCCCCGTGTAGCTCCAGCAACGACTGCGATTTTTCCCTCTAATGGTTTCATTGTATCTCTCCATTCCGATTTCTATTTTTTACTCTTTGTCAGTTTAGCAAACGATATACGACAACTACTGTCATATATTCATGCTACAATGAAAAAAACGAATGAGAACGGCACAGGAGGCCTAGCATATGAGAGCGGGACGGTTGATTGCTATCCTATTATTGATGCAAAACAGCGGGAAATTGACGTCAAAAGAACTTGCGGAAAAGCTGGAGGTATCCGAGCGTACCATCATTCGTGATATGGAGTCGCTTAGTGAAGCGGGCATTCCGGTTTATGCGGAGAGGGGAGTGCACGGAGGATGGGTTTTATCCGAGGGGTATCGAACCAATCTAACAGGTATGCATGCGGGTGAATTAGTGTCTGTTATCGTTGGCAGTCCATCTTCTTTACTGAGCGATCTAGGAATTGCGAGTCACTATGAAGCGGCCGTTCAAAAAATACTGGCTGCCTCTCCTGCTGAAGTGAGCAAAGGGGCGGCTCTTATGAAGCAAAAGATTCATATTGATGGAGCGGGCTGGCATCAGATGGAAGAGTTAATGCCCTTCTTGTCGATTGTGCAGGAAGCCGTTTGGGAAGAACGATTATTGCAGATTCGCTATCATCGCGAGGACGGTATCGCCGAGCGAATCGTCTCTCCGCTTGGGCTTGTTGCTAAGCGAAACGTTTGGTATTTAATTGGCGAGGTGAACGGGGAGAAACGGACCTACCGAATCTCAAGATTATTGGATGCCCAAATGCTGGAGGAGCGGTTCGCACGCCCAGCAGACTTTGATCTGGCTCAGTACTGGGAACAGTCCATGGGTGAATTTAAGCAGAGGCTGCCGCAATATCCAGCTGTTATTACCATTCATGATGCAGTGCTCTCTCGGCTATCCAAAGAACGATATGTGAAAATCGTAGAATGCAGCTCTTCACTGAAAACGAGTTGGTCATCGGCGCGCGTTGAATTTCAAGGCTTGGAATCGGCGTGCGAAATTATTTTAAGTTATGGTTCACGAATAGAAGCGGTTGAGCCTGCAGAGCTGCGGCAAAAAGTGATGGCTGAGGCAATGGCTATCAACCGTTTATATATCGAATTGTAAAAAAAGAGGATGCCCGACGATGGGCTTCCTCTTTTTTGTCGTGTCACGATACTAAACAAGGCATTACAACGGCAGGTCTCGTTTGCTGAAAGTGAGGATGCCCGCCATAAAGCCAGCAAGACCGATCAAGAAGAGTATGACCAAAGCGAGTACCGGGTCGCTGCTGCCGCTTGCGATTTCGCTTGGCCTATATAATGAGAAGAGGGAGAAATACTTTAACCAGTCTATATTCGCGCTTATTTTGCCGAGCATATCGAGTCCAAACATCCCGAATGTAATAACCCCTGAGATGCCTAGTGCTTTCTTTTCATCGCTGGAGAAAGCAGAGACGAAGAAGGAAATTCCGCCTACTGCAAAAAATAGCATCCATGCAATCACATTCAATAAAATGAAGCGGGAACCGTCAAATTCGTATCGATCACCGATAAACAAGGCATAGCCAATAAAACCTGCAGCTGTCGTAACGATCATAATCAGCAGCAGCCCAGCGATAAGCACGCTCGCTTGCGTTGCGGCGACACGCTGCCTTGACGTCGGAGTAGACAGCAGATAAGCCATGGAGCCTTGATCCACCAGCCTTGCCATTAGGCCCGTCGACAGCATGATGCTGAATATAGAAAGCAGAAGAGGCAAAATGAGTCCGTAATACTCTCCCGAGATGAAGGCCTCCATGCTGCCGAAGCCGGCTTGGACGCCGAAAGCATTCATAAGCCCTTCGGGCAGAGCCGACATAAGCTCGTTAAGTGCTCCTGTGTTTTGCGCGATGCCGGGATACAGCCAGAACATGAGCAAAATGTAGAAAGCCGAGCCGAAGGCATAGTTGCTTATACCTTTAAGATTGATCTTCATCATTTGTTTAAATAGGGGAGCGTTCATCAGACGAGCTCCTTCCGGTCATAATAGTGCATGAATACGTCCTCAAGATTTTGCGCGGTTATATCGAGGCTGCGAATAGGGTATTTGGCCGTCTCTCGAATCAGCTCGTTATAATTGCCCTGCACGGCGACTGTGACCCGTCTGCCATCGTGTGATTCGATAGGCACTGTGCCCGATAACACGAACAGATGAGCATCTGCCGCCTGCTCAAAAACAATCTCAACCAGCTTGCGCTGCATGGACTGAAGCTCATGTATGTTTTTGACGGTCATCACTTTCCCGTCCTTTATTATGGCGGCGCGGTCGCAGGTTCGCTCGATCTCGGTAAAGCTATGGGAAGACATCAGAAAAGTCGTTCCTTTCGCCTTCTCTTCGAGAACAAGCTCAATAAACGTCTGCTGCATGAGAGGATCGAGGCCGGAGGTAGGCTCATCGAGAATGATTAATTCGGGATCATGCATGAATGCGGCGACAATACCGACTTTTTGCTTCATGCCTTTGGACATCTTCCGAATCGGCGTGTTGACGTCGAATTGCAGCCGTTCGATTAGGCTCCGGCGTTTGGCTGAGCTGTCCACTCTCTGCATAGAGGAGAGAAATTCAAGAAAAGCTTTTCCTGTCATTCCTTCGATAAAAGCAATTTCCCCTGGTAAATATCCAACAAACTTTTGCACCGTTCCTTGTTTCGTCCAGGTATCGAGTCCCTTTATGGATACCCGTCCATGATCCGGCTTCATAAAACCCATTATGTGACGAATAGTCGTCGATTTGCCTGCTCCATTAGGCCCCAAAAAACCGAACACTTCACCCTTGTTTACCGTGAATGACACATCTGTAATGCCGCGGCCATTCCGAAAAAGCTTAGTCAGCCCCTCAACGATTAACATATACCGCTGCACCCCGCATTTGTAATTATGAAATTATTTTATTATTTAATTTCATTATTTATGATAATTTCGTTAGGATTAGAAGTCAATGGGTTATGAAATATAGATGTGCTATAATTTCATTAAATTAAAATAGACGTGATTGCAGGAGGCAGTATGAACGGTTTCGAGAGAAGGAAGGAATTAATCAAGGAGAAGATTAAGAAGACGGTTTTAGACATGCTCAAGACGTGGGAGCCAAAAAAAATACGAATCGCGGACATTGCAGCGGAAGCTGAAGTATCTCAAGTGACAATTTACAATTATTTCGGCAGCAAGGAAGCACTGCTTAGCGAGGTATTCAAACAATTTATTGATAAGAGCATTACTGATTTTGAAACATTCATTCAAGGTGATCGCTCCTTAAAGGAGATCATTCAATATATCGTTTTTGTAGACAAGGAAGCTTATCGCGCCTTTACTCCTGAATTTTTCACACAGTTCCTGATTGATGACGAAACGAATCAATATATTGAAGAGCTTTATCGAACAAAGGGGATGCCGCTCGTCGTACAATTTGTAGAAGAAGGGAAAAGGAAGGGCGAGATCTCGAAGAAGGTATCGACTCCGACCATTATCGCTTATATCAATATGCTAAAAGCGCAATCCCACATGTTCCTTGATTTGGCGCAGCAAAGCGAACAAGTAGACGATTTTCTTGATGAGTTCATTCATCTCTTCTTTTATGGTATTTGCAGCTCTGGACCAGAGTCTAATTCGTAGGTCCATGTTATTTGACTATGGGCTTGTATATTCGATACAATTTAGGCTGCAGCATGTTTGTACATAGAGGTATGAATGAAGGGAGAATACGAGATCATGAGTGGATTTGAACATCATTTAGATACGTATGCAGAGTTGATTGTAAAAATTGGAGTGAACGTACAGCAGGGCCAAGAGGTATTCGTTACAGGAGCTGTCGATCAAGCAGCACTCGTTAGACTTGTAGCCGGCAAAGCCTATGAAGCAGGCGCGAGCAACGTCCATGTGGAGTGGACTGACGATTCATTGTCCAGATTAAAATATGAGCAAGCAGCAGACGAAGTATTTGCGCGTTACCCCGAATGGGAAACCGCAAAACGCAACTCGTTTGTGGAACGCGGAGCAGCATTTATCTCCATCGTTTCATCAAGCCCAGATTTGCTGAAAGGCATCGATTCAGGACGTATTTCCAGCTTCCAGAAAGCTTCTGGCCAAGGCTTGCAGGAGTTCCGCAGAGCTATTCAATCGGATAAAGTAAGCTGGACAGTAGTTGCCGCAGCGAGCAAGCAATGGGCAGCGAAAGTATTCCCGGAAGCAGGGGAAGAGGAAGCGGTCCAAAAGCTGTGGACAGCTATTTTTGAATCAGTTCGTTTGCATGCTGAGAACCCTGTTAAGGCATGGGAAGAGCATAATGCGAATCTTCACAGCAAGGGCGAGACGCTTAATCAGAACCGTTTTCACAAATTGCATTATACGGCTCCTGGCACGGATCTTACGATTGAATTGCCGGAGAAGCATATTTGGGTCGCTGCAGGCAGCACGAACATTAACAACATTCCTTTCATGGCGAATATGCCGACCGAGGAAGTGTTTACAGTTCCGCTAAAAACAGGCGCAAACGGTTATGTATCCAGCACGAAGCCGCTAAGCTATGGCGGCAACATTATCGATCGTTTCAAGCTGACGTTTGAAGCCGGACGTATTGTGAAGGTAGAGGCTGAAGAAGGCCAAGACATCCTGCAGAAGCTTGTAGACATTGACGATGGCGCGCATTACCTAGGCGAGGTTGCGCTCGTTCCGCATGAGTCACCGATTTCGCAGTCCAACATCTTGTTCTATAATACGTTGTTTGATGAGAATGCATCTAATCACCTGGCAATCGGCAGCGGTTATGCTTTCAATATCGAGGGCGGCAAGTCGATGTCACCAGAAGAGCTTGCTGAGAATGGCGTAAATGCCAGCATCACGCATAATGATTTTATGATCGGCTCAGCTGAAATGGATATCGATGGCATCACGAAGGATGGAAAGGTAGTCCCTATCTTCCGTAAAGGAAATTGGGCAATTTAATTAGGGTTAGCAAATAAAGAGCTATCTAGAAGAAGCGAATGCTTCTTCCCGGTAGCTTCTTTCTGTTTTATGGGTTCTTTTACATAAATAAGACAACTTCCCAGATGGCTATATGACAAATGTCATGCCATCGTATTGACGTTTATGACTACAATGACCTGACAGTTTTCTTTACAATAAAGTTAGAATACTGCGTTAGACGTCCGGGATACTCTCCAAGCGTCATATTGAGGAGGAAAATGCGATGACAGAGCTTAAACATGCTCACTTGAAAAAAGAAGTTGCCCCATTTGAGAAAACGGATTTAAAGTCGAGTATCAGACAGCTTATTAACACCTTAGTGCCACTCGTTCTGCTCTGGTATGCCTCTTACTATAGTCTTTCCATATCGTACTGGCTTACTGCTCCGTTGGTGGTGCTTACTTCTGGTTTCGTCATTCGTACCTTCATCATCTTTCATGACTGCTGTCACGGATCGTTTTTCAAAAGCAAAAAAGCAAACGATATCATAGGTACAATTACAGGCGTTATTACGCTTGTCCCTTATAGACAGTGGAAAAATTCACATTCCATCCATCATGCAACAAGCAGCAACCTCGATAAACGGGGCGTTGGCGATTTGTGGATTCTAACGGTAGAAGAATACGCAGCAGCGCCGCTTATGCGCCGGTTTGCCTATCGTATGTATCGTCATCCGCTAGTTATGTTTGGACTTGGTCCAATCGGTGTTTTCCTTATTCAATACCGCTTTAATGTTAAAGGCGCTAGACGCAAGGAACGGATGAACACTTATTTGACAAATGCTTTGATCGTAGGCTCTTACGCGCTTCTTATCTGGGCAATCGGCTGGCAAGCATTCCTGCTCGTTCAAGGTCCTGTGTTTTTTGTATCTGGTTTGCTCGGCATATGGTTGTTCTATGTACAGCATCAATTCGAGGATTCTTATTTTGAGAATGAAGATGAGTGGAGTTATGTGAAAGCTGCCGTTGACGGAAGCTCTTACTACAAGCTGCCTAAAGTGCTGCAATGGATTACAGGCAACATCGGCTTCCACCACGTTCATCACTTGAGCCCTAAGGTTCCGAACTATAACTTGGAAAAAGCGCATAATGCAACGCCGCCGCTTCACAAAGCGACGACGATTACGATCAGCGAAAGCTTAGAATCGCTTCAGTTCCGTCTTTGGGATGAATCAGACAAAAAATTTGTCAGCTTCAAAGGGATCAAGCATCGTCTTCGTAAAGCAAAAGCATCATCTGAGAAAATAAAAGCGACACAAGCAAGCTTGAAATTTAAATAACTCCATTTAAACATACACCAGAAGCCACGCCCTTACAGGCTGGCTTCTAGTGCATATTGCATCAAGGAAAATAAATACTTGAAATGTTGTATATGCTAAAATGATTATAAAATAATCATAACCATCGTATGGCATGGGATAAAGGATGGACGACCATGAACAAGTGGTATCAGATTTTTCAGAAAAACACAGGTCTAAGCCCATATGTGTGGGTCGTCTTCTGTATTTTGCCTTTTTATTTTATTTTTCGTTCGTCTTCCCCTTATGAAGCCGTATCCGGTATCATCATGATTATTTTGTTTTTTATTTGTTACCGGCTATCGTTTGTGTCTAAGGGCTGGCTAGTGTATTTCTGGACCAGTGTGCAAATTATTATATCGATTGCGATGACTTTATTGTTCAGTTACGTTTATTTTTCGATATTTCTAGCTTTTTTTATCGGGCATATTCAGAATCGAGCTGGATTTTTTACTTTGTATACGATTCATATTGTCAGTACGTTCGTAACGGTCAATTACGGATTTGCTACACAGAACACGTTGTTTTTTACACAGTTTCCGTTCATACTCATCAGTCTCATCGTCGTTATTCTGCTTCCCTTCAACACGTACAACAAAAACAAGCAGGGGCAGCTCGAAGGGCAGCTTGAGGACGCGAATAAGCGGATATCGGAACTTGTAAAGCTTGAGGAGAGGCAGCGAATCGCACGTGATTTGCATGATACGCTGGGACAGAAGCTGTCGCTAATCGGTTTGAAGAGTGACCTCGCCGGCAAGCTGATGGTCAAGAACCCAGCGCAAGCCCAAGCGGAAATCAATGATGTTCGCCAGACGGCGAGAACCGCGCTTAAAGAAGTGCGGGAAATGGTTACGCAGATGCGCGGGACGAGAATTGAGGATGAAATGTTTCGGGTAAAGCAGATTTTGAAGGCAGCCGAAATTGAATTCGAGCTCGTGGGAGAATTGAAGCTTGGTACTGCGAATTTGCTCACTGAAAATGTTCTCAGCATGTGTTTGAAGGAAGCGGTAACGAATGTCGTCAAGCACAGCGGAGCAACGACGTGCACCGTAACGATTCAATCATCGCGTACAGAGCTGTCACTGAAGGTGCAGGACAATGGTGTAGGAATTCCTGATGAAGCTAGAAACTGCGGAGGCCATGGTCTTCAAGGCATGAAGGAGCGTCTTGAGTTCGTGAATGGAAGCCTAGATATCATTTCGAATGATGGTGCGACGCTCATTATTAAGGTGCCAAACGTTATTAAACAAATGTAATGATAAGCTGAAAAGGGGATTGAGGGATAATATGATCAGAATCGTCATTGCCGAGGATCAGCGCATGCTGCTGGGCGCCCTCGCTTCCTTGCTTGACTTGGAAGAGGATATGAAGGTCGTCGGAAGAGCAAGCAATGGAGAAGATGCCATAAGTCTTGTGCATGAGCATAAGCCTGATATTTGCATTATGGATATTGAAATGCCGGCCAAGACGGGGCTTGATGCTGCTGAGGAGCTGAAGGGCCAGGGCTGCAAGGTCATTATTTTGACGACATTTGCAAGATCCGGTTACTTTGAGCGTGCTCTCAAAGCGGGAGTTAGCGGCTATTTGCTTAAGGACAGCCCAAGCGAGGAGCTTGCCAATTCGATTCGCAGCGTGATGGCTGGACGACGGATATTCGCATCAGAGCTTGTAGATGAGGCATATGGACAAGAAAATCCGTTAACAGAGCGCGAGAAGGAAGTGCTTGTGCTCGTAGCAGATGGGAAAAACACGAAGGAAATTGCAAGCGAGCTGTTTATTACGACGGGTACCGTTCGCAACTATATATCTGTCATTCTTGATAAGCTTGACGTCAGCAACCGCATCGAGGCGATTACTCGGTTTAAAGAAAAGGGCTGGTTCAAATAATGTACCAGTACAAGAGCACCGAAGTGAAAATATGATGCGTTATTGAGCGGAGCCATTCGATCTCAACGGCGCTTTTTTTGTTTTCAAGAGTTAAAGGAACGGGTATTGGAGAGAGTACTAGGGAAGGGAGTTAATGGGATGAGTTATACAAATTTGACACTTCATACAGATAAGTACCAAATAAATATGATGTACGCGCATTGGCTGCAAGGAAGCAAAGATGAGAGGGTTGTATTCGAGGCGTATTTCCGCAAGCTTCCCTTTAATAACGGCTTTGCTGTATTCGCAGGTTTGGAGAGAATTGTGGAATACATTCAATCGCTTCATTTTGGAGAAGAGGAAATTACATATTTGCGTACGCAAGAAGAGAACTACAAAGAGGAGTTTCTTGATGAGCTGCGCAGCTTTCGGTTTACAGGCAATATTTATTCGGTAGAGGAAGGAACGCTCGTTTTTGCGAATGAACCATTGTTCTGCGTTGAGGCACGCGTATTTGAAGCACAGCTAATAGAAACGGCTATCCTCAATATGATGAACTATCAAACGTTGATCGCGACGAAGGCTGCTCGAATTAAGCAGGTTGCTCCAGATGACGTATTGCTTGAGTTCGGAACGAGGCGTGCGCAAGAGGCAGATGCAGCGGTTTGGGGAGCAAGAGCTACTTACATTGCGGGCTTCCATGCGACGTCTAATATGAGGGCTGGCATGCTGTTTGGCATTCCTGCCAAAGGCACGCATGCCCATTCTTGGGTGCAGGGGCATGATACGGAGGAGGAAGCATTTCGAGCTTATGCGGAATCGCTGCCTGACTATGTAACTCTGCTGGTAGATACGTACAACACGCTCAAAAGCGGAGTTCCCAACGCGATTAAGATCGCCCATATGCTAGAGAGCCAGGGTAAACGAATGAATGCGATCCGCCTTGATAGCGGTGATTTAGCATATTTATCACAAATGGCGCGGAAAATGCTCGATGAAGCTGGCCTGCCTTATGTGAATATCGTTGCCTCCAGTGACTTGGACGAAGCTATTATTTCTAACCTAAAGTCACAAGGCGCAAAGATTGACGTATGGGGTATCGGTACAAAGCTGATTACCGCAGCGGATCAGCCTTCACTCGGCGGTGTGTACAAGCTTGTCGCGCGTGAGAAAAACGGGAGCTACGAGCCGGTTATCAAAATTTCAGCAAATCCAGAGAAGATATCGACACCGGGTTTCAAGCAGCTTTACCGAATCATTAACACATCAACTGGAAAAGCAGAAGCAGATTATATTACGCTGAGGGATGAGCAGCATGTAAATAGGGGAGAGCGAATTAAACTGTTTGACCCGGTTCATTCTTATATCCATAAATTTATTACTCATTATGAGGCGATAACATTATTAAAGCCGATTTTTGCAGATGGCGAATTAGTATATGATATGCCGAGCTTAGATCAAATTCGAAGCTATCATAAGGGACAATTCGAACTATTTTGGCCGCAATATTTGCGTAAGCTCAATGCGGAAGCGTACCGCGTTAATTTAAGTGAAGCGACGTGGGAGCTAAAGCGGGAATTGATACAGAAGCATCAGCAATAGCGACAGTATGAATAAAGGACATTTGTCGCACTGAAAGTGCACAAATGTCTTTTGCTATTTATTGCATACGTGTTATAAGCAGCGGTTTTGTCGAAAATGAAGGGAAATCCACTGGTATTGTTGAATGAATAGCAGATACATTTCATTAAACATGGAGGTACTGGTATGAAAAGAAGGGAAAAAGCTGTTTTGATATGGCTGACAATCTGCTTAATGACGTTTTCATTCGTAATGCCAGCTGCTGCAGCTGAGATTTCGAAGGATAAGTATACATATTCGATTTCGAAGAAATCGGGCGAAGTGAAAGAGACGTTAACGTTCAACGATCTAGGAGATGTATATAAGGATGTTACAATTACTTCGATACTCGTTCCTGAAAAAGCAGTTCTGAGCTATACAGCAAAGGTTGATACTAGCGTTGTTGTATTTGGTTATAGCTTGGTAAATGGTGTTTTAGTTTCGAGTCCAGTACCTTGGACGATAAACGGCAAGAAGGAGCTCGTTAATGCTTTGCCCGCTAATACGACGGGAACAGTAACCTTTGATTATGGCGTTCCCTACTATGAATTGTTCATCTTAGATGAGGCAACAGGCGACAGGGCAAGCTACTTCTTTAAGATTGACACGAGTGCAGCAGTAGGCGATCAGCCTGATGCTTGGGCAAAGATAGAGGTAGATGAAGCGATATCAGCCGGGCTTATTCCAGCGGAGCTGCAGAACAACTACAAGAAGCTAATCACACGTGCAGATTTTGCGAAAATTATTATTAGACTGCTTGAAGTGGAGAAAAGCCAGACGATTGATGAGATTTTAGCAGAAAAACAAGTTGTCCTGAGCGATAATCCATTTACGGATACGAAGGTTAAAGAAGTAGTAGCTGCTTATTTGATGGGTATCGTCAAAGGTAAAGGAAATGGGAAGTTTGATCCGAGCGGAAGCATCACGAGGCAAGAAGCAGCGGTCATGCTTACGAACACAGCCAAGGTGCTTGGCTATAAGGTTCCAGCTGACGCTTCGGCATTTGCAGACAACAGCATCATAGCAAGCTGGGCTAAGCCGAGCGTTGATTTTGTGTCGATGCATGATGTCATGAAAGGCATTGGAAACAATAAATTCAGCCCAAAAGGCACGTATACGCGTCAACAAGCTTATATAACGATTATGAGGCTGGATATTGTGCTTAAATAATATAGGCATGGCTTCGATTTGAGTAAAAAAGAAGGTGAGCACAAGCTGCTCACCTTCTTCGTTTCCAGCCAAACACTTTTACATGCACGAGCAGCCTTGTAATCCAGTGCGTCGCGACATAAAGAATAATAAATAATATAACGAGCGGCTTAAACACAATCCAAATCACAATCCAAATGAGAAGAACCTGCCAGGGCTTTAGCTTTTTCAAGAGATTTCCCGGCAAAAGCATGATCCGATAAAATTTATAATTTTTTTGCAGTCCTTCGAGAAACTCCTGACGAATTTGTTTGTCTTCAGGATCTAATCTAATCGCGTTCTTGAGCATGAGCAGATAGTCGTCGTAATCGTTCCGTCTTTCTGCTGACCATGCCAAATATAAGTAAACCATATCAGACTCGACATCAAGCCGCAAAGCTTGATTAGCCAGCATTTTTGATTCGGCAAAACGATTCAACAACGCTTCATTATAGCTTAAATTAGCGAGATACAATGAATTTTCAGGAGAGATTTCAAGTCCTTTCAATAGCAAATCACGGGCTTCTTCATACCGTCTTGTCTTATTATATATATTAGCCAGCAAGAAATAATAATGTGGTTCATAAGGATCAATTCGCTGTCCTTCGGCAATCGATTCCAAGGCTGCTTTCCAATTTTCCATCGAATAAAAAGCATTGCTGCGAACAAACCAGGCTAATTCATTTTCCGGGTCGCGTAGAAGCGATTGTTCTGTCCAGTGAAGGGCTTGATCCAGATTATCCATGTATAGACTAACTTGCCCGAACAGTGCATAGGCATAGGGGTCCTCGGGAGTATCCTGAATTAGCGCAAGCGCCTCAACAGAAGCTTCCTTAAACTTTTTCCAACCCATGAGCTGTTGTATTCGCTCGTATCGTTTACTGGTCATTTCCTCTTCTATTTCCATCATAACTATGTCTACCTCGCTATATCGGATTTATTTCAAACCGCTTTGTTTCATATAATCGAGAACGATTTGATAGTCCTGATTAATATCGCTGAATGTAGCATAGTTTTTGGCTGTGGCAAACCAATCGAGAGTGGTCGCCTTTCGATTTTTCGCAGCTTTTTTCAAATCGTCCTGAGATATGGGCTGAATTTCTCCAATATCAAGTGTACGCTCCAGTGCGCTCTCAACGGCATCCTTCACGATTTGCTCCAGATCCGCTCCTGAGAAATGTTTGGTCTCCTTCGAGATTTTATTTAAATCAAGCGTGGAAAGCGGCTTTCCAGCTAACTTTAGCTGCAGGATGGTTGTACGCTCCGATTCTTCAGGCGGCGGTACAAAAATCATATGGTTAAACCTTCCGGGTCTGCGCAGCGCGGAGTCAAGGTACCAAGGGGTATTCGTCGCTCCGATGACAAATACTTGATCATTGAACGTACGAAGTCCATCAAGCTCCATTAGAAGCTGATTGACAAGTATGCGGTCATGATGCTGACGCATCTGATTGCGGCTGCCGCCCATAGCGTCAAGCTCATCGATAAAGATGACGCACGGTTTATTTTCCCGAGCCTTCTCAAAAATGTCATGCAAATTGTTTTCGCTTTGACCGACATACATGCCGAGTATAGCCTGCAGCTCGATGTGCATGAAATTAGCATCTATTTCTCCAGCAACCGCTCGCGCAAGAAAGGTTTTGCCGCAGCCTGGAGGCCCGTACAGCAGAAGGCTGCCGCCCGCTTCCTTGCCATAGGCTGCAAACAGCTCAGGCTGCTTCAATGGCAATATGAAATTCATGCGTATTTTTTTCTTAACATCCTCAAGCCCGCCTACGTCCGCAAAGGTTTCCTCAGGCTTTTCGGATTCAACTAAATCTTTACCGTTATTATCAAATCGAAGCACCTTCAGCTTACTGCGGCGTCGATCAGCAAGATCATCACGGTCGTTATGATCGGACATGGTCATCATCCTTTTTAAAACAAATTTGCTACTAGTGTACCAAATTTTGAGAGTTTACAGTGTGTTTTTATATAGAAATGTAATAGAGTAGGATTTCTGTAGTGAAGTTTATGGATTCAACTTCCAATACACCTCAAATGGACAATGTTGTTGGGAATAGCTCTAGAAATTAGCTCTATTTCCGCCGAACCGGCCAAATTCGCACAAATAGAACTAAAAACTAGTCTAATTTTCATTACTTATCCTCGAATATGCCTCAAATGCACGAAGACGTTGGGAATAGCACTAGAAATTAGCTCTATTTCCGCCAAACTGACCCAATTCGCAAAAATAGAACTAAAAACTAGTCTAATTTTCAATGCTTGTCCCCAAATATGCTCCAAATGGACAATGTTGTTGGGAATAGCACTAGAAATTAACTCTATTTCCGCCAAACTGACCCAATTCGCAAAAATAGAACTAAAAACTAGTCTAATTTTCAATGCTTGTCACCAAATATGCTCCAAATGGACAATGTTGTTGGGAATAGCACTAGAAATTAGCTCTATTTCCGCCAAACTGACCCAATTCGCAAAAATAGAACTAAAAACTAGTCTAATTTTCAATGCTTGTCCCCAAATATGCACCAAATGGACAATTTTGTTGGGAATAGCACTAGAAATTAGCTCTATTTCCGCCAAATGGACCAAATTTGCAAAAATAGAACTAAAAACTAGTCTAATTTTCAATACTTGTCACCAAATATGCTCCAAATGGACAATATTGTTGGGAATAGCACTAGAAATTAGCTCTATTTCCGTCGAACCGGCCAAATTCGCACAAATAGAACTAAAAACTAGTCTAATTTTCATTACATATCCTCGAATATGCTTCAAATGCACGAATTCGTTGGGAATAGCACTAGAAATTAGCTCTATTTCCGCCAAACTGACCAAATGCGAACAAATAGAACTAAAAACTAGTCTAATTTTCATAACTTGTCCTCAAATATGCCTCAAATGCACGAATTCGTTGGGAATAGCACTAGTAATTAGTTCTATATCCGCTATGTGTTTATAATTTCTAGGTTTATATAAGCAATTGAGCAACTTTCGACGATATGCGATAGGTGCGTATGCGTTTTCGTCCAGAGGCTTGTTCGAGCAGTCCCTGCTGCAGCAGATGCTGCAAGTATTTACGTGCTGTGCAGTGGCTAACACCTAGAAGTTGCTGCACTTCCTTGGGAGTAAAGGTTGATCCCCGCTCTCGTTGCTGTCCCCATCTTAGAAGTTCTCGATAGGATGCAGGTAACGGTAGAGCCAACTTTTCGGAACTTCCGAGACCATACAATTTCCCGAGCAACTGTTGAAGAAACTGCTGGCATTGTCTAGGCCGCTCACCGATGTCGTCATAGGAGAAACGCACTACAATCCAGTTATCCAGCACAAGCTGGTTTTGGCGAAAGCGATCATCTGAAAATTTTCGTCGAGACGCTTGTTTGTGATGCGGCCCATATCCGTCAATTTCGATAGAAATTCGATATGGTGGGCGAACATAAGCAAAGTCGAGAAAGCGGCTGCCATCGCGATAATCATTGATCTCGTATTCAGGATGCAAATAGTCAAAGCTGCCGAGTACAGGCCACCATATATGAATTGCAAATAGCTGCTCGCCATGATCATTGCGCTCTTCTAGTCGGCGTCTGCGTTCACTCGTAGTCTTGCGAAGTTCAGAATGCAGCTCAATCCACCTCGTGTATGCTTGTTTCACTGTATCCAAATGATCTAACCCACCTTCATTCCCACTAGCAGATACAATACGTTTCACCATACACAACATCCCACCCCATCCTCATAAAATAAAAAAACACCGCCCCACCACGAACAAATGTCCGTAGTACGAGCGGTGTGCTTCACCTAAATTAATTGTAGCCGAGCAGCGTTCAACTGTCACTAGACTTAAACAACCTATTCGCATGAGTAGCTGGATTTATTTATCAGGTACTATAATTTTCGTATTCAAATGCCAGCCCACGCAAATAAGTGTATAGTTTAGGGAGCGAGTTAAATGGATTATTGCTAATAGCTTGATGTAATCCTGTTAATAATGAAACTTATGAAGAGGTGGTTGAAAATGACCAAACCGCGTATTGGTATGGTTGGACTTGGAGGAATTGCACAAAAGGCCTATCTTCCTATTTTATCGAAAGCTGTAGACTGGAATTTTGTTGGTGCTTTTTCACCTAATGCAGAGAAGCGTGCAGTAATTTGTGAGCAGTACCGAATTTCATCCTATGGAAGCTTACTCGAGCTGGCTGACCGCTGCGATGCTGTTTTTGTACATAGCGCTACTGACACTCATTATGAGGTAGTGTCAACTCTGCTCAAACAGGGTAAGGATGTATATGTGGATAAACCGCTGGCAGCTACTTTGCATCAGGCAGAACAGCTTGCGGAGCTCGCAGAAAAGTTAGGCAGGAAGCTGATGGTTGGCTTTAACCGTCGTTTTTCTCCTTTATACATAGAAGCAAAGGACCGAATGACGGACACGGCATGGATTCGGATGGAGAAACATCGGACGAATTCAGTTGGTCCGCAAACCGCAGATTTTACGATGCTGGACGATTATTTGCATGTAGTTGATACAGTACGCTGGCTTGCAGATGGGAAGGCGACTGTGATGAACGGCGTCGTTAACGTTAACGAGCATAATCAGCTGCTTTATGCACAGCATCACTACAGTACACTCGGCGGTTACACGTTATCGACTGCGATGCACCGACACGCAGGAACGAACTTGGAGCAGCTCGAAATTGTATCGGCAGGCGAAATTATTCGTGTAAAAAATATGAGTTTGCTCGAAGTAGAGCGTGATGATACAGTAACACAAACGTTGCCGCCATCTTGGCAAACGACTCTGAAACAGCGAGGTTTTGAGGATGCTGTTCTTCACTTCATTCAATGTATCGTACAAGATAAGAGTCCAAGCGTGGATGGTGAAGAAGCGCTGAAATCACAAAAGCTGCTAATGAAGATGCTGGAATAAAGGGAGTGCACGAAATGAGTCACGATTCGAAGGCATTGGCAAAACCGAAGCAAGCGCGGAAAAAGAGGGTGCTTATATGGACGTTAGCCATTGTTTTGGTATTACTATTATCACTGGCTGTCGCGTATCAAATGATGGTTTATTCACCATCTGCTGAGGCTAAAGCTGCCATGAAGAGCGATGAACAAGTTACGGTCAGCATTGGACAAGCAGGCTATCGCTTTGAACCGACCGCTGGAGCAGCCGGAATTGTTCAGCCTAATGTTATTTTTTATCCAGGTGGATTAGTAGATCCAAAAAGCTATGCACCTTTAGCTCACAAGCTCGCTGACGCTGGCCACCGTGTATACATTGCAAGTATGCCGCTTAATCTTGCTTTAATGGGGCAAAACAAAGCGGATGATTTTATTGCGGAGCATCCAGAGGAAAGTTACGTTATAGGCGGCCACTCGCTTGGCGGTGTTTTTGCTTCACGCTATGCAGCGGAGCATTTGGATCAACTTGAGGGCATCTTTTTCCTTGCAGCCTATGCAGAAAAAGCTGGAACTCTTGAAGATGCTAAGCTGCCAGTATTGCAAGTTACTGCGTCTAATGATGGCGTGTTGGATTGGGAGGCATGGGGCAAAGGAAAACGGTATATGCCTAGCTCAACGCAATATGTCACGATTGAAGGAGGGAATCATGGTCAATTTGGTTCCTATGGCACGCAAAAAGGGGATCGACCAGCAAGCATTAAGCCGGAGGAGCAGCTGGAGCAAGTAAGCAATGAGCTGATCGGATGGATGAAGGGAATTCAAGCAACCAAATAACGAATTGTCCAGTTACTCGGACAAACGTACTGCTTTTCATAAGATGACAAGAAACTGTCTCACGGTTAATACCCGGAGGCAGTTTTTTTTGTTCTAAACGTTTAGCCCAAAAAATCTGTATGACATGCTGTAATGAAATAGGCTTGACATTTATTGGTCACGGTTGTATGGTTAGTTACATAACTAATGAACCATGTAACCTAAAGGAGTGATGACGTGTTTGATGATCGAAGCCCCATTTACCAACAAATAGCAGACAAAATTAAAGACGACATCATAAGCGGCATTTTGCAAGAAGATGAGCAGGTCATGTCAACAAACCAGTATGCTGCATTTTATCGTATAAACCCAGCTACAGCAGCGAAAGGCTTTCATTTATTGACGGAGGAAGGCATTTTGTATAAGAAAAGAGGAATCGGCATGTTTGTAAATGGCGAAGCTAGGCAATTGCTGCTGGCACAGCGCAGAGATCGTTTTTTCGAAGAGGTTGTCGATCAAATGCTTGCGGAAGCTGAGAAAATTGGTGTCCCTCTTGCAGATATCATTGGTCGTATCGAACAAGTGAAAGGGAGGACTGACGTATGACGCTAGGTATCGAAGTGAATCAATTGGGGCAGCGTTATGGATCATTTTCAGCGCTGCACAATATTTCGTTCAAGCTTGAGGGTGGCAAAATATACGGTTTGCTCGGTAGAAATGGTTCTGGAAAAACCAGCCTATTATCGATCATAGCCTCCTATCGACAGCAATCAGGTGGCGAAATAACGATAGATGGTGAAGCGCCATTCGAAAATGCACGCATCATGGAGCAAGTATGCTTTATCCAAGAAAGCGGCCATATGCCGGACACTTTATACGTTCGTGACGTATTAAAGCTTTCGGCTAGCTGCTGGCCTAATTGGGATGCAAACTATGCGGATCGACTCATTCGTCACTATGAGCTCCCGATTAAGAAACGTATATCTACCCTTTCGAGAGGAATGAAGTCGGCGCTTGGCGTGACGATTGGCCTTTCTAGCCGCGCACCGGTTACGATTTTTGATGAGGCTTATCTTGGCATGGATGCTCCGTCCCGCTATACCTTTTATGAAGAGCTGCTCAATGATTATATGGAAACGCCTCGTACTTTCATTTTATCTACGCATTTAATTGAGGAAGTAGGCAATTTGTTTGAAGAGGTGCTTATTTTGGATAAAGGTTGCCTAATCATGCATGAGGAAACAGATACGCTGCGGGCGCGCGGCTCATCTATAACTGGGCCGAGTGAAAGCGTGGATCGTTTTGCGGAAGGTATGACGGTGCTTGGGGAGCAGAAGCTTGGTAAAACGAAGTCAGTTACTGTGTTCGGAGAGCTCACTGATGTGAAGCGCAAGCAAGCATTAGCAGCAGGGCTTGAGCTTGGTCCTGTATCACTGCAAGATTTATTCGTTCATTTGACGAAGAAAAGAGGGGATGAATAATGAGCAGCAAGAGAAAACATCCCGTGCTTAATGTGGCACAGCATATGATGCACACCTTTCGTTGGACGATCTTTTTTTATTGGGTCATATTCATTCTGATCTATATTGGTATAGGTATTTTAACGAATGCTGAGGCTATAGTAGGACCTGATTTTGAAGGGCAAGAGGTTTGGGAAAGCACGACCATATCGCCAAGAGTATTTCTGCTTGTCATTGGCATACTGCTGACCCCTGCATCGCTCGCAAGTTTTGTTTCCAGTGGAGTAACGAGAAAGCACTTTGTTGGAGGCGTGAGTTTAGTACTAGTTCTATTCTCAGCCATATTCGCCCTTATATTAACGATAGGGTATCCCGTCGAGCAGTTCATTTATGACAAAAACAATTGGACATTAGAGCTGAACAATCCGCATTTGTTTTCTTCTTCTTTAGAGCTCGGCTGGATCTTTTTTGAATATTTCTGTTTGTTCTTTGCTTACTTTGGCAGCGGCTGGCTCATTGGCTCCGGATTTTATCGTTTTAATTGGAAAATAGGCGTACTAATTTCAGTTGCTGCGCTGCTGCCAATGATGGCGATGGAGGCTGTTCTATCGTCAGACTGGATAGGTAATCTATTGCAAACTGGATTAGAGGTAGAACGAGCATCGCTAGCAGCAGTCATTGTTCTTGCCTTTGCTGTCATGCTGTGTATTGTAGCCTTGAATTTTATAATGCTTCGCCGTGTATCGATAAGAAAAAAGTTATTTTAATCCAAGTATTCAAGCTGTTTCCAAAGATCGTAACGATCTTTGAAAACGGCTTTATTTATTTTGTCAACAACCAAATTTTTGAAGGAGGCTTATCGAACATTGTCGAAATATAGTATGATATGAGCATTAACATTATCGAGTTTTTGAGGTGTATGATGAAAGTACTACGTAAATTTTTGTTGATCTTCGTGTTTTTGCTCTGTATTGTTACTCCTTTTTTTGCTACGGCTTCTTATGCCTTATCGGGTGCACCAAACGTCGAGATTACAGAATGGGAAATGATGTGGGAAGCAGATCCAACTAGCACAGTTCAAAATGCAGCATCGAGCTCGAGAGCAGGTGATTGGCAACCTTTTTCTTATGGTGAAAAATTACCAGTTAAACCAGAAAATATTCAATCCGCATGGCTCAGGTTTCAGCTGCCTGATTATAATTTGGCAAGACCAGCGTTACTAATAAGCAAGCTTACTGCTAAGGATGTTTCAATATTCATTGATAATAAGCTCGTTTACGAGTCAAAACGGAATTATCCTTTTAATAAAAACGAGATCATCTTATCAGTATCTGAAGCCGAATCTAATCACATGGTTTATATACTTTTGCATACGGCTTCAGATTGGTTAGGCCTTCAGAAACCAATTGTTGTTGGTGAAGAACAGTCTTTGAGTATGCTTTTTATGAAGAAAGAGATGTTTGATGTTTTTATTGGAGCATCCTTATTAATTATTTCTCTAGCGATGTTGTTATGTTTTATATTCCTAAATAAATCTTATTTAGAGGGGTTAAACTCACTCTGTATTATTATTTTTTCAATAGGGTTAATGATTCTCTCTCTATCACCTTATTTGCATATGGTGTATAAGGAATACGGATTTCCTATCTATTTTATGTTTGACATGGGTTCAAATTTATTAATGCCTTCAGTTTTTTTCTTCTTTGAGAAAATTTTCGGTAAAGGCCCTTATGGGCTAATTGCTCATTTTAGAAGATTTCTTGTCGTTGCCTCATCGGTCTTGATAGCATGGTCCCTTACTTTATTGTTTTTAGGGAGAATTTCGAAATATTATATTTCATTCACAACAATGTCATTTAGTGGAATAATCATTGTCGGAAATTTAATACTGCTCATTTATCTGACTAGACTATGTTTGCAAAAAAATAAAGAAGCTATCATTATTACAATCGGATTTTGCGTATTTGCTGGTATTGGGGTTTTAGAAGTAATATGGTATTTTATAAATGATATGAATTACGATTTATTTCTATGGAAGTGGGGTATTTTTAGTTTTATAGCCTCCCTAATTATTATTTTAGCCAGAAGAATATTACACAATTACGAGCAAGTTGTAAGTTATTCAAAACAGCTTGAGGTTTTTAATAATGAACTGCAACGATCCGAAAAAATGGAGATCATTAGCCAATTGGCTGCTTCGGTTGCGCATGAGGTCCGTAATCCGCTGCAGGTGACAAGAGGGTTTCTTCAGTTGCTCGGAGAAAAATCGACGAACGATAAAGAAAAAGGTTATATGGTGCTAGCCATTGATGAGTTAGACCGAGCTTCAGACATTATAACGGACTTTTTAACGTTTGCTAAACCTCAGCTTGAAAATACGACACTTCTGAATATTGCTGAAGAGATCAAGAAAATAGAAGCGATACTAGTGCCACTAGCAACGATGCAGGGCGGAGTCATTAAGGTTGATTTAGGTTCTGATTTATATGTTCGTGGTAATTCATCTAAATTCAAACAAGCGCTTATCAACATTATTAAAAATAGCATTGAGGCTTTACATACAGAAGGCTTCATTATCATTCGAGCTTATCAGGATGAATCCCAAAACGTTGTCATATGTATTAAAGACAATGGAGAGGGGATGAATGAAGCTGATTTAAAAAAGCTGGGTGAGCCTTACTATTCAAAGAAAACAAAAGGAACAGGTTTGGGCTTGATGGTGACCTTTCGTATTATTGAGATTATGCAAGGGAAGGTTGAGTTTATTAGTACGAAGGGAGTAGGTACTGAAGCTATTATTCAAATCCCATTAGCAAAAAAATAGCGTTAACTGCTCCTATGAGAGCAGTTAGCGCTATTTTCACTTTATTGCCACGCTGCTGCGTTTAATGGATCTGCGTTTTTAAGAGTTTTAGGGTTTTCAGGAAGCACCAAGTAGTATTTATTAGCCGATTCTTCAACAACCTCTACATCGATTGTATCCGGAACATCGATTCCGAAAGCTTCTTTTATTGCATCTTTCGGATTGGCGATAAGTTGTTTCTTGAATTCGGCATCTTCCCAAGCTTTTTGAATGATTTGTTCTTTTAACGATTGTACATTGGACACAATAATCACCCTTCCGAATATGTATAAGTTTACCATACTCAGTCTATCATGCCCGTTCGACAAATTCTATATGAATTTTCAATTATTCGACAATTAATAGATTATATTGTACCTGTTAAACTGAAATTTTAGACAAAAAGTAGTTAAATCCGCCCTCTAGCAGCAACTTTTTGTTTGATTCTATCGTCTCATGGGTATGGTTCAAATGTTTTAGTATAAAACTATGGAATGCGACTAGCTCACTAGATCCCGCTTCCAATTCAATTAGTCGTTTTTCATTATCAATTGCAAGCTGAACATAAGGCCCGAGGCATCCTCGAATAAAGATTTCATTTTCAACCTTTTGTTCAGTTAATGATTCTTCCGCAGTTCTATTTGCGGCGATCATTGCAAGCAGGCCATTATAGCTGCCTTCAGCCAGATCTTCTTTCCAATCCTGATAGTCGTCAGACATCTGAAGCGACATCAGCACAATATCGATGGCGAGCTCCATCTTCTCTATGAGTTCTTGCCGACCTGCTAACAGCAGTGCGCCAGTGCTGGTGATTTTGACGGGACCTGCTTTGCCAGCTGTGCGGATGGGGTCGTTTATAAAGTAATCATCGCGATCCTCGTTGGTTACACTTTCGGCCCAGTTCGTTACATAATGGTCGTAATACGCCCAAAATGGTGAAGCTGAAGGGAACAGCTCACGGAATACACGGAACATTTCGAGCATGAGCAGGTTGCCTAGAGCAAGCTGTTCCTTCCAATTGGATGCCGGTTTGCTGTCCATCACGTCATCCTGAATAAAGAAATAGAGCATTCCATATACATTAGCTAATGCAAGCGCTTCGCATTGCGAATCATTAATTCCACTCGGCTCTTTCATCCAGAAGGGGAGAAGGCTGCATATGTAATCCTTATTGCTGTCATGCTTTACAGGATTGAACTTATGCGCATAGGCCAGACCAAGGCTGCCGAGCGGTGCAGGGAAAGCTGCAATACGTTCTTCGGCTTTGGCATAAACAAGTTCCAGCTGTGTGGTATAGCGAGTAAACCATTCCATTTAAATGTCCTCCGCTGCAATAGAATGTAAGCCAAACGACCATACTAAATTAAGATTTGGTGCATATAAATAGTATATGAACGGTGTCAATCTTTTCCTACTATATCATTTTTGGAAAAAGAAAATCTTAACATATTTTTAAGCATGAGGAAGAAAAAAACGAAGTCTGTATTGAGTAAAAGCAGAAAATCCAGTAAAATGGATTAAGGTTATAAAAATAGGTGAAGTTAGTAGATGATCCTCTGTCACGCTATGCTTACAGAACTGGACTTAGGTCGGGGATGAATCTATTACCTGAGCAGGTTTAGAATTTAGTTCTCCTGCATTAAAGTTAATACCTAGATGAGAGTTCTTTAATGTGGAGGTAGTATGGCATGAATAGAGATGTTGAAATTTATGTTCTCTTAACGAATACGGGAACCTTATTTTCCAAGACAATTAGATGGTACACTAAAAATATGCTGAATCACGCTTCAATCGCATTTGACAGAGACTTGAATGAGGTTTATAGCTTTGGCAGAAAAAATCCGAACAACCCATTTTTTGCGGGATTTGTGAAAGAGGATGTACGAGGCGAGTTTTTTGAGAACTCAACCTGCGCTTTGTATAGATGCACGATTAGTCATTGCGCCTATATAAACATACGAAATCAAATTCATTACATGGAGAAAAATCGCGATCAGTATAAATACAATTTGCTAGGCATGTTAGGTATCATGCTTAATATTGAGATGAAACGAGAGTACGCATACTTTTGCTCGCAGTTTGTAGCCTCTGTTTTTGAGGAAAGCGGCGTAAATCTTGTTAATAAACCTTCCTTGTTCGTAACACCTGCTGATTTGGAGAATACAACGCTGCTGGAGCTCGTTTACCATGGTAAGCTGCAAGCTTATACAGGGGTTCAAGAGGAAATAAAGGCAACTGGAACCTTCCGCACTGCGTAAAGAAGATCTCACGTGTTGAGATCTTTTTCTTTTTTATAATGATCATTATGACGAAAACGGATTACATCCAGGAGGCTGGTTCACGATGTCTATTATTAGCTTTGGAATAGTTGGCGGAGGCTGGCGCGCAGAGTTTTACATACGTATCGCCAAAGCATTGCCGGAGAAATTCAACATTCATACGATACTTGTTCGTGACGAGGAGAAGGGGCGGCTGCTGGAGGCAAAATGGGGCATTCGTACGGTTCGCAATATGGATCAGTTTACGGCTGAGTCCAAGCAGTTCAGCTTCGCTGTTGTATCTGTCCCGCGAACAGCGGCTCCGGCTATTATCCAAGAGCTAGCTGAACGGCAAATTCCAGTACTGGCAGAGACGCCTCCGGCTGCTGATTTGGAAGCACTAACCGACCTGTATCAATCGCTGCCTAAGGATGCAATGGTACAAGTAGCCGAACAGTATTTATTTCAGCCGATGCATGCGGCTCGGATTCAGATTGCCCGCTCCGGGAAGCTGGGTGAAGTATCGCAAGCACAGGTATCTGCTGCCCATGACTATCACGGGATTAGCTTAATTAGACAGCTTCTTGGCGTCGGGTTCGAGCATGCCAGCATCATCGGACAGACCTTTGAATCTCAGATCATGCAAGGGCCGAGCAGACAAGGTGATCCGCTTGAAGAACGAATGGTACAATCTGTGCAGCGAATTGCAACGCTCCGATTTGGCGACAAGCTGGCTGTATATGATTTTACAGGAGATCAATACTTCTCTTGGATACGGCGCAGCCGCATGCTCGTAAGAGGCAGTAAAGGTGAGCTAGTAGACTCAGAAGTCAGTTATTTAAAAGATTACGCCACACCCATTCATACGGAGCTTCGCAGAGTCGATACCGGTCAGCACGGGAATTTGGAAGGTTATTATCATCGCGGGGTTATTGCGGATGGCGAATGGCTTTACCAGAATCCAGTTGCTCCCGCAAGGCTTAGTGATGACGAGATCGCAATCGCGACTTGTTTACTCCGAATGGGGCTGCTCACTTCCGGTAAAGGAGCTTCCTTCTATAGCCTGGCAGAAGCAGCACAGGATCACTATTTGGCGCTCCTTATGGGGGAAGCAATGGCTTCGGGACAGACGGTGCATACGGAGAAACAAGTTTGGATGCCAGAATAGTCATAATCACCAATTAGGACAATTAGCACTAAACAAAATTGGTACCAATTACATGCAGGTGTAAGTCTTCGGCTGTGCTAAAATTGTATGATAAGTTGAAGACTCGTAGTCACTATTTTTGTGATAGAGTCTTTTTTTGTATTGAATATTCGGAATTTTCTGGAAATTACTATTTTTATTTTGGAAAAACATATTCGAAATCTTAATTAATGGGTAATCAAGCTATAAAGGAGAAACAGATGCCATTTTTAACGAATAAAAAAAAGAATCCTGTCATTTTATTGCTGATGTTCGTGTTGCTGGCTCTTTCGCTTACAGGGTGTGCTTTGTTTACAAGCAGCGGCAATTCGGGCGAAGAGAATGAACCAATAGAGACGGACAAGCCTGTCGTGCCTGCAAACGGTGAAAAGAGTAAAGTGATTCCATTTGTCTATACGACAAAAAAGGAATTGTCCCTTACTTTCAATGGTATGGGTGATGAGAGTCTGATGACAAAGCTGCTCGATGAACTTGATCGCTACGATATTAAGGCGACCTTCTTTTTGCCGGGCATGAGGGTGGCTGAAGAGCCGGAAATCGCCAAGGAGATTTTGGCCAGAGGTCATGGCATTGAGAACAACACGCTTAGTCGGCTCGATCTAACTCATTTAAGCTATGAGCAAGTGTTTAAAGAGATCAATGTCAGCAATGAAGTGATCGAGAAGGAGCTGGGAGTAAAGCCTCAATATATGCGGACGAGATCCGGCGATTACAATGATACCGTTCAGCTGGCGGCAGCGCAGAGCGGGCTTTCGGCTGTTGTATCTTACAGTCTTAATTTGCATGAATGGCAGCAGGAATCGGAGCAAGAGAAAGCGGACTATATTCGAAAATATGTGACTCGGGGCGGCATTATTGCCTTGGATACGGAGCTGGATGGACAGGTTCTTGAATCGATACCACTTGTTGCGAAGGCAGCGGCCGAGGTTGGCTACAAGCTCGTTCCGCTTAAAGAGCTGGTAAGCAGTGGACAAGAGAGAAAACCGCTTGAGCAAATACCAGGATTTGATGCTGCTCGAAAAAATTTAAACGACAATCAATCGAGCTACAAGCTTATTTATAACTGGGAAAATAAAAAGAAGGTTGTGTCACTTACCTTTGATGATTGGGGTACCGACTACACAATTACAAAGCTGCTTGATATTTTGGAAAAGCATGACGTGAAGGCTACATTCTTCTTGCGTGCCAACGGGGTAGAGAAAAATCCGAATTTAGCTAAGGCGATAGCGGAAGCTGGACATGATGTTGCTAATCACACATACAGTCATCCTGTCATTACCAAGTTAACGCCTGAGCAATTGCAGGAGGAAGTCGTCAAGGCTCATCAAGTAATAACCGAAGCCATACAGCAGCAGCCTACCATGTTATTTAGACCCCCGACGGGTGAAATTGATGATGAACGGGCGAGAATTGTAGCTGCAACAGGCTACACATCCATTGCGATGTATGACGTAACGGTGTTCGACTGGGACTCTGCCAATGACGCCGACCATATCGTGAAGGGTGTTCTGGATCAAACGGTTGATGGAAGTGTTATTCTTCTTCACATGCTGGATAACATTCATACGATTGAGGCGCTGCCAGATGTTATTGAGAAGCTGAAAAGCAAGGGCTATACATTCGTTCCCATGTCGCAAATGTCTCTAAAATAACTTTTTCATACTAGATGGAGATGACATATGACGTTATACGAGGAAATCGTTACAAGGCAGAAGAAAATAGCGGTCATTGGATTAGGTTATGTCGGATTGCCGATTGCAGTAGCTTTTGCGAAAAAAGTGGACGTAATCGGTTTTGATGTGAATAAAGATAAGATTGCACAATATTGCAGCGGGATCGATACAACCGGCGATATAGGCAGTGATGTGCTCAAAAATACCGAAGCGCAGTTTACTTCAGATCTGAATGAGCTTAAAGATGTTTTTTTCTTCATTGTGGCAGTGCCTACACCGATTCAAAGCGGTAATATACCGGATTTGAATTATGTGAAGAGTGCGTGTCAAATGGTGGGTAGGAAGCTCAAGCAAGGCGCAATGGTTGTGTTTGAATCGACCGTCTATCCGGGGGTGACGGAGGAAATATGTATTCCGATTTTGGAGGCAGAGTCGGGTCTTGTTTGCGGCGTCGATTTTAAGGTAGGTTATTCGCCTGAACGAATCAATCCCGGTGACAAGGTTCATCGACTAGAGAACATTACGAAGATCGTGTCCGGTATGGACGAGGAGACGCTGGAAACTGTCGCGAGCATGTATGAGCTGATTATTGATGCAGGCGTATTTCGTGCGGAGAGCATCAAAGTAGCTGAGGCTGCAAAAGTCATTGAAAATGCACAGCGAGATGTAAATATTGCTTTTATGAATGAGTTGTCCATGCTGTTTAACGGTATGGGGATAGATACAAAAGCCGTGCTGCAAGCAGCAGGCACCAAATGGAATTTTCTTAACTTTAGCCCTGGGCTGGTTGGAGGTCATTGCATCGGAATTGATCCTTATTATTTGACCTATAAGGCTGAGGATACCGGCTATCATTCCAAAATTATTTTAGCGGGACGCCAAATTAACGATGGGATGGGCAAGTATGTCGCTCAGCAAATCATTAAGAGGCTTGTTAAGCAGAAGGTAAATATAAATACAGCCAAAATAGGCTTTCTTGGCTTTTCTTATAAAGAGGACAGCTCCGATATTCGCAATACGAAGGTGACAGACATTATCGAAGAGCTTCAAGAGTACGGGATAACAACACTTGTGGCAGATTCAAATGTGGACAAGCAGCAGGTTTATGATGAGTATGGCATCGAGCTATGCGACATGGAGGAATTAAGCGGGTTGAATGTTGTTATTGTAGCGGTTCCCCACAGTCAAATTACGAAGATGAATGTAGAGGATTTTGACAAGCTGTATGACGACAACAAAACGAAGTTTTTGGTTGATATAAAAGGCGTATTTGATAAGCGGTTATTCGAGCAAAACGGATACGACTATTGGAGCCTATAGTGCCGGATTGGAGACAGCAGCGTGTTTAGACGACAGAAAAAAAAGCCGATAGAAGTGCTGACTGTTCCAAGAGCGGACAGACGCACCCTTTGGAGCGTTCCCGATCCGGAGCATTTGCGGCAAAAGGTTGATCGAAGAGGTTATGCCGAAGGTCAAAGCAAGGACGGCCGTGATGATGCGGCGGCGATGCATAAGCTGCGTGAGCTTAGCCTGAGATATGAGGCTAGCTTTGACGTGCGGCTGCTTCGCATTGGCCGGAGGAAGAAGCAGGCAATAAAGGGAAAAGCGGTAGACATTTCTTCTACAGGCATTTTGATTGAACTGGATGCATCCGTTATTGGCGATACGTTCATGGAGGGGGCAAAGTACAAGCTGAGCTTCGAGATCCCGCCTGGTACGATGCCTGAAGGTTATGAGTCTGCCGTGAAAATAGAAGCTGTTATTAAAAGAACATTTACGCGAGATAGCGAAGAGGGAGCGAAGCAGCTTATCGCTTTCCAATTTGAGAGGCCATTATCCACGTATCTTCAGAAGAAGCGTTGGGGTTATTCTGTCTATGCGGCGAGCACCTTGCTGTTTGTAGCAGTTGCTATTATTATGCTTATGCGTGTGGAGAGCATCATTTATTTTAAATATAATTTCATCTTGTATTTATACAGTATTACGGCAGCAGCTTTCTTGCTCACTCGTTACTTCTTCGGCGCGCTGCACCGCGATGTGCCGGTTAATCCGCATTATACGCCAGGCGTATCGATTATTATTCCTTGCTTTAATGAAGAGGAATGGATTCATCGAACGATTTTGAGCTGCATGAATCAAGATTATCCGATCGACAAGCTGGAAGTGATTGTCGTAGATGATCGCTCTAAGGATCGTTCTGTTGAGCAAATTCAGAAGGTTATCGACCTTGTTCACAAAGAGGCGCAGAGGTACGAAACGAAGGATCGTCTGAAATTGCATGTATTGTCCGAAAATGGGGGCAAACGCGTAGCGCTTGTAAAGGGCGTGGAGATGGCAAAGCATCGTTTGGTCGTATTTGTGGACTCTGACAGCTTTCTAGAGCCAACGGCGATTAGAAATCTCGTACAGCCCTTTCAGGACCCGCGAATGGGCGGCGTCGCTGGACGCACGGATGTGGAAAATAAATATACGAACACAGTTACGAAGCTGCAGACGGTTCGTTACTATATTGCATTCCGAATTATGAAGGCAGCTGAATCTTGGTTTGACAGCGTAACCTGCTTGTCTGGGCCACTCTCTTGCTACCGCAAGGATTTAATTTTGAAGCATAAGGATGCTTGGCTGACTCAGAAGTTTTTGGGGCAGCCAGCGACCTTTGGCGATGACCGCAGCATGACTAATTTTATTTTGAAAACACATCGTACCGGCTATCAGGATACAGCGATTTGCTCCACAATCGTCCCCTCAGAGATGAACGTGTTTTTAAAGCAGCAAATGCGCTGGAAACGTTCATGGCTGCGTGAATCGCTGCGAGCAGGGGGCTTTATTTGGCGGAAGGAGCCGTTTATGGCTTTGTTCTTCTACATTGGGCTTATTGTTCCGATTGCAGCACCGGTTGTGGTTTTGTACAACTTGGTTTATGTACCGATCATGTATCGTATATTCCCGAGCACCTTCCTGATGGGACTGCTGCTGATGGCGCTGTTGATGAGCTTTGCCCACCTGTTGTTTCGAAAGAGCAAGCTGTGGGTATTTGGATTCGTATTTTGTATCTTCTACGAGTTTGTGCTGCTCTGGCAAATGCCTGTTGCTTGGGTTACCTTCTGGAAATCAACGTGGGGAACGAGAGAAACGCCGCAGGACATTGAAGCTCGAAATAAGAAAGCAGCGAGAAAGAACAAAAACAACAAGAATATGGACATGCCGCTTTAAAGCGGCCATGGTCTATTTCCTAGATAAGGATGACCGCTATGAATAAGTGGTATACGAATGGAGTTTTCGATTATAAGCGGAAAAACAAAAGAAAGGTGATCAGAACGACCGTACAGATGATCATCTTGCTTGTTTTGGGCTTCATTCTTTTCCATGCTGTATTTGATATCAAGCAATATGCGGAGCCGGATAAGGCGCAGTGGACCAATCAAGACGGGTTTATTGCGCTGTCTTATTTTGGCGTAGCAAGAAACGGCACATCGGAGCTGATTTCCAAAAAACGGCTGGATCAGCAGTTGAAAGCACTGCACGATCAAGGTTATGTAACCATTTCGCAGCAGGATGTTATGGACTATTACAAGCTTGGAAAACCTTTGCCGTCTAAAGCGCTGTTTCTATCCTTCGAGGATGGACGAAACGATTCCAGTTTATTTGCTCAGCCTTTGCTGGAGAAATACAATTATAAAGCGACCATATTGTCTTATGCGAATAAGGTTGGGAGCAATGAATCCAAATTCCTTCAGCCTAAGGACATGCTCAGTATGATGAAAAATGGCTATTGGGAGCTGGGAAGCAACGGCTACCGCTTGTCTTATATTAATATTTTCGACAAGGAAGGCAAGCTCATTGGTGTGAAAGAAGAGAATGAGTTCAAAGATCGGGCTGACACGAGCTACTACACTCACTACCTGATGGACTTTATCCGGGATGAGAACCTAGTGCCTGCGGAGCATCGAGATGAAATGGAAGCACGCATCAATGCAGACTACAAGTTGATGAAAGTAATTTACAACAAGACGCTTGGCTTTGTTCCTAACGTGTATATGATTATGCACGCGAACATTATGTACAACGGCATGAACCGGCTTGTTGAGAGTGTGAACGACCAAAATATTAAAGCGATGTTCGGCATGCATTTTAACCGTGAAGGACTTTCCTTGAATAAAAGCAGTGACAGCCTTTATAATTTAACAAGGGTGCAGCCTGCTTCCTATTGGTATACGAATCATTTGCTTATGAAAATTAGTAAGGATACCGGTCAAAAAGTCAGCTTTATTGCAGGGGATGAGCGGAGATCGGCAAAGTGGCAGCTTATCAGCGGTGCGGCTGAGTTTACGGATAACCGGATTGCTTTAACCTCTGTTCCAGCAGGAAGCGGCATGCTTTTGTTGAAAGATATTCATGCTGCCAACGTAAAACTTACTGCGGAGCTTGGCGGTCATGTAGTCGGCAGCCAATCGATTTATGTTCGCTACGATCAGAATAAGGATTCATTTGTTCGAGTATCGATCGAGGATAATTCGGTTATTGTTGAGCAAAAGGCACCCGGAGGCAAGGTTGAACGGCTGCTAGCAAGCAAGCTTGGGGACAAGGCTGCTGAACGTGCGAAGCAGCTTGAAGTTAGCGTATCGGGCGATCAATTAACGGTGATTGTAGATGATGTACAGCTCTCTTTGCAGCAAATTAGCAGCTCGATCGTCGGCGGAAATATTGCGCTTGCTTCCAAAGCAAGCCTTAACAACGAAAAAGATGATATTTACGACGCTGTTTTTGATAATATAAAAGTAACGACCGTCAAAGAGGACGGTACAGAGCATGAGTCATTATACAAGAACGGTTATGTTGGGATTGAGGGGTTGATCAGTAGAGTGAAGAACGCGATAAATGCATCATTCGACTGGGCGATCGATACGTTTTAGCTTAATCAGAACCTAATAATTCGAGGAGTTTGAATCAATGCGGAAACGAAAAGGTCTTATTGCAGCATGTTTGCTTGTGGTGCTTGTAGGCGCAGCAATGTATTTTTCCAATCTTACAAATCGCGCAAAGAAAGCGGAGAAGTCGTCTATTGAAGACGTACAGCAGGCTGCAGCCAACGTACTGCCTGAATTGTCAGCTTGGATTGTGGACTGGCAGTGGAAGCAAGGAATTGAGGACCTGAGTATTATTAAAGGTGAATTAACGAGCTTGCAGTTGTTTGCGGCCTATTTTGATTATAAGGATAGTCTTTATTTTACGGATAAGTTCCAGCAGGCATTGCCTGAAATCATGAAGATTTATAAGAAGAACGAACAGATGCAGCTCTATCTGACGGTAGTAAATGACCAGTTTAAAGAAAATGGCGAGTCTGTTCAAAAGGATTCGAGTTTAATTAAGCGGCTAGTAGAGACGGAGAAAAGTCGCAAAAAACATGTTGATGAATTGATTGCAGCCGTTGATCAATTTGGCTTGAACGGAATTGAGATCGATTATGAGCGAGTCGAGGAAGAGGATTGGGAACGGATGCTGCTTTTCTACTCGGAGCTTCATACTCGTTTGCAAAAAAGCGGGAAGTCGCTTCGAATCATTTTGGAACCAAGAGCTCCTATTGAACAATTAAAGCTTCCGGAAGGCCCGGAATATGTCATGATGGCATATAACCTATATGGCTCCCACAGCGAACCAGGACCAAAAGCGGATGAAGCTTTTATTGAACAATTGGCAACCAGAATGGAAGTACTGCCTGGCAGTCCGTATATGGCTTTCTCGGTTGGCGGGTTCGATTGGCATGAGGATGGCAAGGTTGAAGCTTTGACTGAGGAGCGAGCGGGGCTGCTGTTAAAGCAAACAGGCAGTAAAGCGCAGCGCGATCAAGCGAGCGGCAGCATGTTTTTTGAATATACAGATGCTGAGGCCAACAATATGAAGCATACCGTGTGGTATGCAGATGAAGTGACATTAACTCATTGGATAAATAATGCAAAAGCGAACGGAATTAGCAAGGCGGCGATTTGGAGATTAGGCGAAATAGAGATGGAATCTCTGACAAATTTGAAGCTGTATATGCAATAAAATAGGGAATAACGAAGGGCTTCCGAAGCTTATGAGAATAGCTGCGGAAGCACTTTTCTTTAGTACTGAAATATTCCATTGACAATGATTATCAATAGCGAATATACTTCATTTTAGGACAAAAACAGATCCAGTTTATTGGAGTGGGGAGCAATTTTAATGAAGTATAAATTAATGACTTTTTTACTGGCTTGTACGGTAGTATTTACAGGCTGCGGCTCAAATGATGCAGATAAGAATGAGCCTAAACAAGCAGAAGGCAATTCCGCAAGCGGTGCTGTCGTCTCGGACGAGGTTTGGGCACCTATTCTGGAGAGCTATCGTCAGTTTACTATTGAGCAAGCCGATACTTTCATATTGGAAACAGAGAAGTTTGTAACAGCTGTGAAGAGCGGGGATGTTGAGGCGGCGAAAAAGCTGTATGCGCCGACACGCATGTACTTTGAACGTATTGAGCCGATAGCTGAAGCGATTGGCGACCTCGATCCAAATATTGATGCGCGTGAGAATGACGTAGAAGACAAGGACTGGCGCGGATTCCACCGCATTGAGCAGTCGCTGTGGGAGAAGAACTCAACCGAAGGTATGGGTGAATATGCAGACCGCTTGCTGGAGGATGTAAAGCTGCTTCGCGCTTTGATGGAAACCGTTGAAGTTGAGCCAAGTTTGCTTGTAACGGGAGCGGTAGAGCTGCTTAATGAGGTATCCGCTTCGAAGGTGACGGGCGAGGAAGAACGTTATTCACACACGGATCTGTACGACTTTGCAGCTAACGTGGAAGGTGCAGACAAAATCTATCAGCTGGTTAAAGCTGAATTGAACAAAAAGGATGCTGCGCTGGATGAGCAAATCGGCAAAGGCTTTGCTGATCTTGAGCAAGCCTTGTCAGCTTACAAATCAGGTGATGGCTATGTGTCCTATCTAGATTTGAAAGAGGAAGATACAAAGAAGCTAAGCCAGCTTATTGATGCGCTTGCCGAGCCGCTTTCTCAAATGGGTACAATATTGGAGGCTTAACAACATGACGGAACCTATTAATTCCAATCAAAATGAGGGCAAGCCCAACATAGATGCTAAAAAAATCAGCCGTAGAGATCTACTAAGGCTGGCAGGTGTTGGCGGAGCTGGACTGCTGCTCGGAGCAGCTGGTGTTGGAGGCTTGTTCCAAACGCAGGAACGCAGCGCGGCTAAGCCTGCTTCCAAGGCAGTTAAAGCAGATAAAGACCAAATTGTCAGCTTTTATGGCAAGCATCAGGCCGGAATCACGACGCCGGCACAAGACTTTATTTTATTTGCTGCCTTTGATTTAACGGCGAGTACACTGGATGAGGTGCGCAAGTTATTTCAAGCATGGACGAGTGCGGCAGCATCCATGACAAATGGTGAAATGCTCGGCAAGACTAACGATAATTTAAATCTTCCTCCGTCAGATACGGGTGAAGCAGAAGGTTTGCTGCCATCTCGTACTACGATTACTTTCGGTGTGGGTTCGTCATTCTTTGATGCAAGATACGGATTAGCGGGCAAAAGGCCAGCTGCGCTTGCTGATATGCCTGCTTTTGGCGGTGACGAGCTGCGAGATGAATGGTCAGGCGGTGATATTGGCGTTCAAGTGAATGCTAATGATATGCAAATTGCATTCCATGCGATCCGCAATCTAGCTCGTATAGCTAGAGGGAAAGCGGTGCTCCGCTGGACGCAGGAAGGTTTCCAGCGTACGAGCGGTGCTGATCCAGCGAATGCAACGCCTCGCAACCTGATGGGCTTTAGGGATGGAACAGGCAATCCAGACGTTAACGATGATGGGGAAATGAACAAGGTCGTGTGGGCAGCCGCAGCGGATGGTACGCCGTGGATGGATAAGGGCAGTTATATGGTCGTAAGGCGTATTCGCATGCGCATTGAGGTGTGGGATCGTTCGACGCTCGGGGATCAGGAGTCAACCTTTGGCCGCCACCGAGACAGCGGTGCCCCGCTTGGCGGAGCGCATGAGTTCGACAAGCTTGATTTGGAGAAGAAGGACGAGAAGGGCAAACCGTTGCTTCCGATGAATTCGCATGTGCGTCTAGCTCATGGCGATGGCACGGTAAAAATATTGCGCCGCTCCTACTCGTATTCAAGTGGAATGGATCACAAAACCGGGCAGCTGGATGCAGGCTTGTTGTTTATTTGTTTTAACCGCGACTCACGGAAACAATTTATTCCGATGCAGACTAAGCTTGGGCAAAGCGACCTAATGAATGAGTATGTCGTTCATACGGGGAGTGCGATGTTTGCTTGTTTTCCAGGTGTTCGTGAAGGCGGATATATCGGAGAAACGTTATTTTAAATCATGATGTTGCTCGATTAGTGCTTTGTAGAAAATAGCTCTTGATGATGAAAGGGGCGGACGTCTATGTTCGCACAAAATGGCGGAATGAAACAGTGGAGTATGCGTTTCATTTCTTTTTTTGTACTGATGATATTGATGTTAGGGAGCAGCGGATTATATACGTTTGCTGAAGATGCACAATCTGCCGAGCTTGATCGTTTGCTTCCGCTCGTTGGAGGTGCTCTTGTTGAAGCAGGTCAAGGAAAGTGGAAGGAAGCGGCAGCTCATATAGAAGATGCTTCGGCTAAGTGGAAGCAGCTTGAGCCTGCGGCAACGAAGGAATCGGCAGCGGTGGATTCTGCGCTTGCGGGAGCTATAAAAGCTTTAGCAGCGCCGGAAAGCGATGCTGACGCTGCCAAAGCTACGTTATCCTTACTCGCGAAGGCACTTAATAAATACGTGAAGAGCGTTCAAGACGCACCGGCGACTCAGCTAACTGGTCAAGATGCGGCTGTCAGCATACTTCCTTTGGCAGAGAAGCTGCTTGCAAGCATTCAAGCAGGCGACTTGGACAAGGCAAATGCTGAATATAGGGAAATGAACAACAGCTGGCTGAAAGTGGAGCCTGCCATTCGAGCGGATCACTTCAACGTTTACAGCGGCTTGGAAACGAAGATGAGCATGCTTCGCATTGCTGTTCAAGCTGATCCTCCGCGAGTCGAGCAAGCAGAAACCGAAGCGCTAGCACTCATTCAGCTTATTCAAGATTATCGCGATGGGAAAATAGCGACTGTGGCTAAGGAGTCGGGCATAACGGTAGCCGATGCTGTGGACATCCTAAATCAGGCGTTAAATGATGTCCAGCAAGGGCATTATCCAGAAGCGGCTGGACAGATGGAAGCTTTTATCGTGCAGTGGCCTGCGATTGAGGGTGTGGTTGCCCTACGATCGGCTGCTATCTATAGCAGTATGGAGATTGGAATGGCTGAGGCGGGCGGGTATTTGCTCTCCGATCCTCCAGCGGCAGATAAGGCAGAGCAGCTTATAGCCCAGATGCTGGAGCAGCTAGAGCCAATGATGCAGGATACCCGTTACACCGCTTGGGATGCGGGGATGATTTTGCTGCGCGAAGGTCTTGAAGCCATTCTTGTATTATCTGCTTTACTTGCGTACTTGCAGCGTACCGGCAATCACGATAAACGCAAGTGGGTATGGTCTGGCGTATGGGTAGGACTTCTGCTTAGCGGTATTATGGCTGTTGTGCTAACGTATGCCATTGCTCAGGTCGCAGCTGGAAGTGCGCGTGAGTCGATTGAAGGTATTGCTGGCTTACTATCCGTTATTCTAATGATTACAGTTGGCAATTGGTTGCACAATAAGTCTAATATGAACAATTGGAATCAATACATCGACAAACAAATGGGCAGTGCGCTCGCAAGAGGAAGCCTATGGTCACTATTTGCTGTTTCGGGTCTAGCGATCTTCCGCGAAGGTGCGGAGACGACGATATTTTATGTTGGGATGGCACCGTCTATCGATCCGCTGCAGCTGGCTCTCGGATTTGGCGTTACGTTCATCCTGCTGATTGCACTTGGCTTTGCGATTATTAAATTTAGCGCGAAGCTTCCCATACGGCCATTTTTCCTTGTTGCATCCGCATTAATCTATTATCTCGTTGTTCGCTTCCTTGGCGAGAGCATACATTCCTTGCAGGTATCAGGGTGGGTTCCGTCACATACTGCTTCAGGCGTACCGACTATAGGGGCGTTAGGCGTATATCCGACTTGGGAAACTACACTGCCTCAGCTTGCAGTGCTAGTGTATATTATCGTAAAGATAAGTATAACGCAGCTGCGCAAAGCGGCATCACCCGGTAAAGCAGCAGAAGCCAAATAACGATGCAATGGAGCTGTTCCAAGAGCAGATAGAATCTGTTTTTGGGGCAGCTTATTTTTTTATTGATGCTTCATTATTATTAAATTGTGGTTAAGTTTAGTATGTAAGGCAAAATAATTACTCATAGCTTGCCAATAGGCGAATGGATTAGGTTTGTGGTATGATTTTTGAAAAGGGAGGAATCGGTATGAAAGGTCCGGGAATTCTTATTTCCGCATTAGTATTCGCGCTTCTTATCGCAATATTTGCGGTTATCAATATCGATTCGGTACATGTAAACTTTTTGTTTACGAAGGCAACCCTTCCGCTCATTCTCGTCATATTGGGATCGACGCTGCTTGGCGGCTTAACCGTAGGCCTGCTGGGGATGATTCGTCAGATTCGCTTGCAGCGAACGGTCAAATCATTAGAGAAGCAGCTTGCTGAATTTCAAACCGAGGCAGAGCTGCTTGGTTTATCCAAGGCAACGACTCGCACGGAGCCGAGCGAAGAGGCGGCAGTTCCACAAAAGGAATAATATAGTTATCAGATCGTGAGGCCATTCATGTTTATTTATACGTATGCATGCCATGAGGATGAAGCAGCTTTGTGTGAGCTGGAGCTGCAAGTCTTATTCGGCGAGAAGCCCAAACAAGGCGTTGTCATAAGTCAGCATAAGCTATCGGTTGATCGCAGCCCTTTCGTAAAACGGCGTATAGCCGTCATGCTGGAAGCTAACAGTATGGAAGAACTGATTGTTATGCTTCCGTCAATTGAGCTGGGTGGAAAAACGTTCAAGGTTGTTTATACGCAAGGCGATGAAGCCTTCACCTTCGATGAGCAAAGACAGCTCGAGAGAGCTGCCGGTGCGGTTATTCATGGCAAAGCCGATATGCGCAAAGCGGAGCAGCTGTTTGGTTTAATGAAGCTTTATGGTCGCTGGTACTTTGGACCGCTGGAAGAAAGCGGAGCTGTATGGCTGAGGCATCAGAATAAGCCGCAAAATTATTCAACTGCACTGCCAACAAGAGCAGCTCGTGCGATCGTGAATCTTGCGGCTGGGCAAGCAGCTGAACAGCTTAAGCTTATTGATCCGTGCTGTGGAATGGGAACCGTTCTGATTGAAGGCATGTCAATGGGAATCGACATTGAGGGGTTGGATCTCAATCCGCTTGCCGTGCGAGGCGCGCGCGCAAATCTTGCTCATTTTGGTTATCCAGACCGAGTAAGACTTGGCGATATGCGGCTTCTCGAAGGTCATTACGATGCTGCCATTGTAGATATGCCATACAATTTGTGCTCTGTCTTGCCAGAAAGCGAGCAGCTTGTTATGCTTGAAAGTGTAAGAAGGTGGGCGAAGCGAGCGGTTATTGTCACAACTGATCCAATGATGAGACAGCTAGAGCTGGCATCTTGGAGGATCATAAAAACCACAACCCTGAGTAAAGCCTCTTTTACCAGATATATAAGTGTAGTAGAATAAGAATTATGTAGCGCATGAAACGAGGTGAACCTATGTCTACAATCGAACAAAACGAATCCCAAGAGGAGCCTAAGAAGCTGACTCAAGCGGAGAAAGCGAAGCAATTGCTCGCTCAGAAGAAACAAGCGAAAGCTGGAGGAGCTCCAGGCCAATCGCATCTTTCTACGGGGACGCAGGCACTGAAGAGCCAGAACACGAAGAAAGTTAACAATCAGCGTAAAAAAATGGGTGTATAGCTGTTGATTCCAACTTTTTTTGAAATGCAGCAATAGCAACAATGAAGGACGCCAGCTGGTAACAGCTAGGCGTTTTTCTTATATAATAATATAAGAAGCAGGTTAATCAGCTTGAAATTCGCGGGTTCTTGCCTGAATTTACGGAAATTACAACAAAAGGCAAGAATGAATCAATCGACTATCCCGCATAATGAATATACACGGATGAATTAGAAAAAATAATAAAACATGAAAATGAATAACGTTTAAGTTAATTACGGAGGGATTCGTTATGACGGCGACCAAACCATCACGAATGAGTATCTATTTGCTTGCCGGTGTCGCAACATCCAATAGCATTTTTACGGAATGCAAGGTTAAGCTGGAACAAATGTTTCAATCCGATGGTGTCGAACCAGCTATCCACGTCATATTTCCTTATGGCGATGCCAGTCGCAGCTTGGTTAGACAAGTGCTAGAGGTGAAGAGCGACTTGTCCAACCGTTTAACGGCTGGCCGGATCGGCGGACAACATGCGCTGGAGAAAATCAAACAAACGATGAGCAGCGAGCGTTTATTGCTGATTGGACACAGCGGCGGCGGTGCCGCTGCTTATCAAGCGGCAAAAATGCTTTATGAGCAGGATCAAATCGAGGATTTTCGAATTGTGCAAGTTGGATCACCAAGAACGCCGATCGAGCCAAAGCTTCAAGAGCGCGTTAGTTATTTTCATTCCATCGACAGCTTGGGCAAGCTTAATGACCCGATTAGCCGAATAGGTACTTGGGGCGGATGGAGCATAAGCAAATATGCGATGCCAAGGTGGAATCGCATGAAGTACGCGCCAGGCTATGTTGAAGGAATTCCTACTGTGGGCGGGCATGCGGATTATTTTCGCCATACGGAGGATTTTAGCGACCAAGAGGCCGTTTGCAATCTAGATAAAACAGTGGACCGCGTGCGGGGTTGGTTGAAAGGGTGGGTCTGATCCTATACACTAAGGTGAGGGTAAGCAGCAGCTTCTAAAGTGAGATGCTTACGACCTAGGAGGTGAAGGACCCATGGCCAATACACATACGTACACAAAGAAAGAAGAAATTGCGAATGCCGTCACACATGGGATTGGGGCTGCACTCAGCATTGCGGCACTCGTCGTGTTGATCGTATTCGCGGCAACGAGGGGAACGGCCTTTCATGTTGTCAGCTTTACTATATATGGATCAGCCATGCTGCTGCTGTATGCAGCCTCAACGCTCGTGCACAGCTTCCCCGAGGGAAAAGCGAAGCGGGTATTTGAATCACTTGATCATTCGTTTATTTATGTCTTTATAGCAGGTACTTATACTCCGATTCTGTTCCATATCGTGCAAGGTACGCTTGGCTGGGTACTGTTTGGTATCGTTTGGGGAGCGGCATTAGTCGGTGTGGCGTTTAAAGCTTTTTTTGCCTCACGATTTTTATTCACATCAACGATTATTTACATCGCAATGGGATGGATTATCGTATTTGCTTGGAAGCCGCTCACAACGCATCTAGCTCCAGGCGGGGTGCAGTTGCTCGTAACAGGGGGATTGCTGTACACATTCGGAACGATATTTTATATGTGGCGTGCCTTTCCTTACCATCACGCCGTATGGCATTTGTTTGTACTTGGCGGTTCAATTGTCCATTTCTTTGCTATATTGCTATATGTTCTCCCAGCGAAATGACAAAGATTATTTGGACATAGAGAAGCAAATCTTACTCGCATGAAGCAAGCTGTGCGGGAGATGAGATTTGCTTTTTTTGTTTTTTTGCAGCAGCTCGGAATTAAACTTCAATTGCTGGGCACCAGCCTGGCGGCTCCGCGCAAATAGCCAAAGCAAAGGCGGGATCTTCTTGGGCAAGATCAGCGAAGTAGCTTGATAATATATGGTTTCCTGAGACTGAGCCCATACGGAATGAACGTTTCACCTCACCCTTTGCGTGCATATAGTAGTAAGTTTGTTTGGTTTTTGGTGATTGGTAAACGAGCGTAGGCAGATGGGGGACGATATCAAATTCATTTTGAAAACGCCAATGCGTACCAATGGATGCGTTGTAACTGCTTGCAAACTTCGGATCTCCGACTCGAGGTGCTCCATACGTATATATAATGGGATCAGTAAAAGCAGTGTTGTTCGCCAGATCGAGAGCAGCAAGGGTTGCAAGTGCTCCCCCAAGGCTGTGTCCTGTTATAAACAGCGGTCTGCCCTGTGGAAGCTGATTTATGATTTCAATGATTTGAGTCCGTGCTGACATATAGATGTCGGTAAACCCCTTGTGCGTTAGACCGGCATTTTTGACGGGGCGGTAAGTCGTTTGCTGGGCAATGAAATCAGATACCCAATCCACTGCAGAGTTGCTGCCGCGAAAAGCGAGCACAGACGCACGTTCAGATGTTAATACAAAACCGAATCGTTCATCGCTGTCGTCATATGCTTTAGCCGTAAATTCACTTACTAAGCTGTAGGTTCTAGGTACAAGAAATAATCCGTCCTTGTTATTGTATTGCATGTACGTTTGTCCGCAAACCGCAGCCAAAAACAGAGCTGTTCGAAAATCGAGATCCTGCGTGGTTAACGTACCTCTCGTATTTGCTGTCATACCATCCCTCCGCTCATACAACTCCGGTTCTCCCGATGTTTGTAATATATGATCAGCCCTGGAGATGGGTACCAGCGGAAAAAAATGGACTTCTTAAGGCAGCTCCAAGTATAATCGGGGAATAACGCGATTATGAAAGGGGATTCATAAATGACTCTTCAGATAGGTATTGCAGGTACAGGATGGTTTGGCATGATGCACGCGGAGAAGCTCGCTAAGCTTGCCGGCATCAAGGTAACTGCTTTCTTAGCAACTAGCCAGCAAAAAGCAGATGCAGCAGCACAGCGCTTTGAGGGTGCACGCGGTTATGATTCGATACATCGCATGCTTGATGATCGTAAGCTTGATGCGGTATATATTTGTGTACCGCCATTTGCGCATGGAGAGATTGAATCTGCATTGCTTGAAAGAAGCATTCCCTTTCTTGTAGAGAAGCCGCTTGGAGTGGACGAGCAGCTGCCATCTGAGATTTTGAAAGGAATCGAAGAGAAAAAGCTGATTACATCGGCTGGCTATCATTTCCGTTATATGGATGGAACCGACCGTGCAAGAGAGCTGCTGCGCGAGCGCACAACATTAATGGCGCTTGGCTATTGGATGGGCTCCATGCCGGGGGTAAGCTGGTGGCGCAAGATGGAAGGATCAGGCGGTCAATTTGTAGAGCAGACAACACATATTGTGGATCTGCTAAGGTATACGGTTGGTGAGATAAGTGAGGTTTACGCAGCTTACGGCAATCGATATATGAGCGGTGTAGAAGAAGGTGTAACGGTCCCTGATGTAGGCACAGTTACGCTGAAGCTAGTGGGTGGTACAGTTGCTACAATTAGCAATACTTGCGCTATTCCAGCTGGAGATCGTTCCGGCCTGCATATTTATACGAACAAAGGCGTGCTGGAGCTTGGCCATAGCGGATTGATTGACACAGAGGCTGGCCGCAGAACAGAGTACGCTAACCAAACGGATCCCTATGAGCTGGAAAATGAGGCTTTTCTTCATGCGATCCGAACCGGGGATGTTTCCCGCATTCGCTCCAGTTATGCGGATGCAGTAAGAACACATCAAGTGACAATTGCTGCTAATCAATCTGCTCGTACTGGATTGCCAGTTAAGCTTTAGAATATGATGTAAAAAACCGTCCATGAAGGTCATTGACCCTAGTGGACGGTTTTATTATGGGCTGACTATCATTATTGGCTTCGTTTTCTTTGGGAACGCGTTTGAGCTTGAGGGGGTTCACTTGATGCATTCGCAGAGGCTTTCTGCGAACGGCTGCTCTTCGAACGCTTGGAACGTTTTGTCTGAGAGGAAGAATCAGTAGTAACAATCTCCTTCGGATTGCGTCCATTTAACAAGTCGCCAGTCCAGCCTTTCTTCCAAAGCCATAAATACATGAAAATCGTAACGAATAAAATAAATACGTTCATCGCTGTAAAGCTCCACTTATTATCTTTAAATGGCAGGATCTCGAAGTTAACGCCCCATATACCGCCTATAATCGTAGCAGGCAGGAACAAGACAGTAAATATCGTGAGCGTCTTCATAATATCGTTGCCGCGAAAATTGGAGATGGCATCGTCCATTGAGATCAAGGTATCTATCTCCAGTGCGTAATGCTTCAGAAGCGCTTCGATTCTCTCCAGCTTATGCGTAATGCGTTTAAAGCTGTCCGTCTCGGTGAGTTCATCCATGAAAGCTTCCTGTGCAGCACTATGTACTTCTCTAATCGGAATGAAGAGATGACTCCAATGAAGCAAATCGTAACGCCTCTCAAAAATAGTATCGATAAGGCCGGTACGATTCTCATTGCGCATCGTCGTTTCAAGCTCTCCGAGTCTTTTTTCAAAACCATCAAGACCAGCATGGAACGTTTCCAGAATAATGCTCAGCATAATAAATAACGCTTCAGGAGCTGATTCGCAGCTCTCGAACTTTAGGTTATGGTCAATGGACTGAAGCCGGAGCGGAATGCGCATGTCATCATGCATCGTCAGCAGCCGGTCTTCTGTCAGCCAGAAGTGAAAAGGTTGAATATCCGATTGGTCGTCCGACACTTGGAACATAACAGTGCCGTATAGCAGCTTCTGCGAATGCGTCGCACCGCCAACGGATATATTGTTTGTTCTTCTGTCTGCGCATTCATCAATCCATGACGCACATTCCGGAAATAGCTGCTTTAGCTCGTCTCTCTGCTGCTGAGCCGCTTCCTGTTCCTGTTTGGTAATGGCTTTAATGGTCTTTTGTCCTTCGCTTGAAGAAACGGTTTGCCTTTGTGCACCTTTCCTGCTGGGCAAGGGCTCATTCCTTACGGTTTGCTGCCTCGCTTGCTGCAGTACATGCCATTCCCATCCTGCGGGATAGCGAAGCATCCGATGAATCATCGCTCTGCCTCCTGCTTGTCCGATTTTCCAATATCTATTCCTCCATCATACCGCGAACTTCAATGATGCACAACCTGATCATTTGATAACACAAAACCATCGTTATTCCATGTCAAATTTCAACACAATACGACTTAATCCGCCATAAGAAGGGCATACCAAGATTAGTATGCAACACAAGGAGGATAAGGCAATGGCAAAAAAAATAGGCATATTTGAAACGGAGCAGCAAGTCATAACGGCTATTGAACAGCTGGAGCAAGCGGGCTTCGTTCAAGGCGAGCTAAAAGTCATAGCGAAAGATTCTGAGCATTCTAGGCGAGTAGAAGCAGAGAGCGATGTCCATGTGGACGAGCTTAGAGAGCTCGAAGATATGCCTGACCGTCAAGGTTTGGGTAGTCTTGGCATGGCTGCAGCTGCTGGGTTTGCAGGAGCTGGCATGAATGCTGTTTATGGCATGACAGGTTACGGGACAGCGCCTTATGCTGCCGGAGGTTTTCCTTTTGCAGCGGCAATTCTGCTTGGCGATGACGATCACAGTGGAACGCTGCAGTCGCTTGGTCTTGAAAATGAAGAGGTTCGATTGTGCAGTGATGCTCTGCAAAGCGGTTCATTAATTGTTATTGTTGAAACTCTGGAAAGCAAATCGTTGTTTGACAAGGATGGCGGTCCGGATTTGTCACGGCTGGGGGCGGCAGAAGCTGTTTTTCGCGCCTGCAATGCCTCCAGCGTTATTGCTGGCGAATAGCTGCTGGTAACATTAGAAAGATAATATAGAGAAGTCTCACTTATCGCGCAGAAGCCATTTTTGCCGATAGGTGAGGCTTTTTAATTATGTATATAAGCCGTCCGACGGACGGCAGCCGCAATGAAAAGTTGTATCATTTATGTTGTTGATTATACATTTGCTAAGGATTTGCGATCCAGCTTTACGATTTCAGTTAAGGGATGCTCTTCGCCGATAATAAGATCACGCAGCAAATGGGATGCAAGCATGCTGTATACAGTACCGTTGCCGCCATAACCTAAGCAATAATAAACATTTTTCCAAGCGGGATCAGCACCTATAAAGGGCAAGCCGTCACGCGATTCGCCGAAGGTGGCGCACCATTCATAGGCAATGGGAGCCTGCAGCTCGGGAAATAAAGCCTTTAGCTGGCTGTGCAGCTTATCGCTGTGTTTCCTAAGTTCTTTATCGCTGTGAGTGGGCTTTTCAGTATGCTCATCCAAGCCGCCGACAACGACACGGCCGTCAATAGTCGTTCGCATATACAAATAGGGACGGGCAGTTTCCCATACGAGAAAGCGTTCGTGCCAGCTTTGAAGACTTGGCTGAACTTCAGTGACAAGCGCAAAGGAGCGATTCAGCTCTGCTTTGATCAGCTTGCCGCGAAGCTCTTCAGGCTCATACCCTACAGCATAAACAACATGCTCTGCTTCAATCTCATAACCGTCAGCTGTTTTTAGAAGATGGAGACCGCTTGGCAGCGTTTCATGTGCTACCACATCGGTTTGCTCATAAATCTCAAGCCCAGCTTCAGCAGCATCGTTTGCTACACCGTTTACGAACTGATAAGGATTTACCTCTGCGTCGCCGTGTGCAACGATCGCACCTGGCTTCTGAAACGGAAAATGTTTGGCGATGTCGCTCGGGGACCAGAATTCGACTTCAAGTCCACAAGCCTTTAAAGCCTCATATTCCCTTTTGAGTTTAGGAAGCTCCTGCTCCGAAGAGGCATAATATAGGCTGTTTCTTCTAATTAATCCTACATCGACAGAAAGGGAGTCAGCTGTTTTTTCAAGCATTTGGACTGCATCTCTGCACGCTTTATAGAAGATTTGGGCATCCCGCTCCCCGATTTGATCGATGAGGTCACAAAGCATAATATCGTTGCAAAATTGCAGGAGGCCTGTATTTGCTGAGGTGCTTCCGCCGGCTACCTGTCCCCGTTCAAGCATAATGGTGGAAAGGCCGCTTTTATTAAATACAGAAGAACAGATCGTACCTGACATCCCGCCGCCTATAACAGCCACTTGTGTTTTTTTGTTTTGCCGCAAGGGCGCATACACCTTGGGATTGTTTAATGTAACCGGCCAATATAAGTTACCGGTGTGCAGCTCTTTCATAGATCATCACTCCCTACGATAGTATTACCCGAATTTACGAATATGAAGCGATCGGGAGCTGATACTAACAAGAGGATGGATATTCAGCTAAACGGCGCTGCTTAGTCGCCTAAATTCCGCATCGCCATGCGGTATGCTGTAGGAGATTGGCCATGAAGCCGGCGGAATTGTTTGGAGAAGTACAGAGCATCCTGTAGACCGACTGATGCGGAAATTTGTTCAATGGTCAGCTCTGGCCGTTCCCTCAGCATGCGGCGTGCTTTATCGATTCGGAGCTTGAGCAGGAAAGTAACGGGAGATACGCCAATGCGCTGCTTGAACAAACGGGACAAGTACGCTCTATTGTAGCCAAGCGATTCCGCCATTTGTTCAATGGAGACCGGATGGGCATACTGCGTTGATAAGTAATGAATGACTTGTTGAAGCAAATGATCACCTTCTGCTTGGGAGGTACGGATTTCATTGCCGTTCTGGGTATTGAGCGCGCTTTTGTACTCGGCAAGGAGCAAATGCAAATAACCTACGGCCCTCATATCAGACGCAGCGCCTCCCCGCCGAAAGGTATCATAGATTTGACGAAACAAAGCAGCGGCTCGCCGCTTATCTGGCGTAAACACAACCTGTTGCTCGGCTGTTAAGCCAGCGGTTGCAACGAGATCGGCGGACAATGTGCCATGAAATGCGACCCAGCGATATTTCCATGGCGTGTCACCGTCAGATTCATAACTGATTAATTGTTCCGGCTCAATTAAGAACGTATGCCCTGCACGAAGCTCATGCTTAACCTCATCACAAATAAAGATGCCCGTTCCTTCCAGTACGATGTGCATCAAATAGAAGTCATAAACCTTGGGACCAAGCCGGTGGTACGGCTTCGTTTGGCTCTCGCCAGCAAACAATACATGGAGTAGGGAGTTTTTTCCATCACTGATAACGGGATTGGAGGCTACGGTATACATATCCTGCTGCATTTTACTTTACACCTGCTTTACAGTGGAATGCGAAGATGAACAATTGTAGAGTTTACACTATCATAGCATGTCCGATGTTTATGCGAGAAGTCACATTAATCCATATAAAAAGCACTTGCCGCCATTTAGTTTTACTGCTGCTTCCCGTATACTAAAGTTGTTATCCAAACATACAAAATCGATATAAAAAGGAACGTGATAGCAAATGGCAAACATTGAAGCGCTAACACAGCAGTTCATACAACAATACGGTGGAGACGCAAGCGACATCGCTGTATTTCATGCTCCAGGCCGCGTAAACTTGATCGGTGAGCATACAGATTACAACGGCGGCTACGTATTCCCAGCTGCACTTACTTTCGGAACGACGCTTCTTATCCGCAAACGCCCTGATCATCAGCTTGGACTAGCGACAACAAACTTCCCAGCGTCAAAAAACTTCTCGCTAGGCACAATTGTGTATGACGAGGCTGACGACTGGATGAACTATCCTAAAGGAATTGTTCATGAGCTTTTGCAAGCAGGCGTGAAATTCTCCAGCGGCTACGACTTGCTGTATCATGGCGAAATTCCAAATGGCGCTGGACTTTCCTCCTCTGCATCCATTGAGGTCGTAACAGCTTTTGCACTGCAAACACTTGAGGGACTTCCAACTGATAAAGTGAAAATCGCATTGCTGTCACAAAAATCCGAAAACGAGTTTAATGGCGTGCAATGCGGCATCATGGACCAATTCGCGGTAGCAAACGGCAAAAAGGACCATGCCATCCTGCTCATGTGCGATACGCTTGAATATGATCTCATTCCATTTGATTCCGGCAGCTATAAGCTGGTTATAGGCAATACGAACAAACGCCGCGGCTTGGTTGACTCCGCTTATAATGAGCGCCGCGCACAATGCGAGCAGGCGGTACAGGATCTTAAAGCAGCATTCCCTGAGCTTACGCTTCTTGGACAGATTAATCTGGAGCAATTCAACTCTGCAAAACATCTGATTAAGGATGAAACAGTTCGCAAACGCGCACAGCATGTGGTAGAGGAAATCGACCGTGTACTGCAATCAATCAAAGCATTGAAAGCAAACGACCTTGCGCAGTTTGGACATTTAATGAACGGATCACACGATTCGCTGCGCGATCTTTACGAAGTAACGGGTGCTGAGCTGGATGCTATGGTTGCGGCTGCTCGCCTCGTACCAGGCGTACTAGGTTCGCGTATGACGGGCGCAGGCTTCGGCGGATGTACGGTTTCGCTCGTTCACGAAGACAGCGTTGAAGCGTTCCAAGCAGAAGTAGGCCGCAAGTATAATGAAGCTACAGGCTTAACTGCTGACTTCTATGTATGCACAATCGGAAATGGCGTAGAGCGCCTAGTATAAATAGCATGATCATGCGACACCAAATGGAGAGGGGAAATGAATCATGGCAGTATTAGTAACTGGAGGGGCTGGCTACATCGGCTCGCATGCAGTAGCGGCATTGCAGGAACGCGGCGAGGAAATCGTTATCGTCGACAACTTGCAGCAGGGTCACCGCAAGGCTTTGCTTGGAGGCAAGCTGTATGAGGGTGATCTTCGCGATGCAGCTTTCATGGATACCGTCTTTAAGGAAAATGAAATCGATGCAGTGATCCACTTTGCAGCGAATTCGCTTGTTGGCGAAAGCATGAAGGACCCGGGCAAATATTATCACAATAACGTATTTGGTACGCTTTGCCTGCTTGAGAAAATGAATGAATACAATGTTCGTAAAATCGTATTCTCTTCAACAGCTGCTACTTACGGCGAACCGGAGAACGTGCCGATCGACGAGTACGATCGCACTCTTCCGACGAATGCTTATGGCGAAACGAAGCTTGCGATGGAAAAAATGATGAAATGGTTCGATGTTGCTCATAACATCAAGTTTGTTTCGCTTCGTTACTTCAATGCGGCGGGCGCTCATGAGAGCGGAAAAATCGGCGAGGACCATAGCCCGGAAACCCATTTGATACCTATCGTGCTCCAAGCAGCGCTTGGTCAACGTCCTCATATTTCGGTATTTGGAGAAGACTATGAGACGCCAGACGGTACTTGTGTCCGTGATTACATTCATGTAAGCGACCTTGCCGATGCCCATGTGCTTGCAGTGGATCGTCTTCGCAGCGGAGCTGAAAGCTCTGTATACAATTTAGGCAACGGAACAGGCTTTTCAGTCAAGCAAGTTATTGAAATTGCGCGCACAGTGACTGGCAAAGAAATCCCTGCTGTGTTCGAAGCTCGCCGTGCGGGCGACCCTGCTATTCTCGTAGCTTCATCAGATCGTGCTCGCAAGGAGCTGGGCTGGAATCCGAAGCGGGATAAGCTTGAGGACATTATCAAAAGCGCTTGGAGCTGGCATGAAGCGAATCCAAATGGATACAACGACTAGGGTTGACGCTTAAAGGAAAGGAGCTGCATCATCTTGGAAACTAAACAACAAGCAACATCAGCAAACGATGCGCTGATTCTTATAGAACGCTTGCTGCAATTTGGATTGCAGCGCAATCTGCTGAACGATCAGCTTGATACGTATGCAGCGAGAAACGAACTGCTTGATCTCTTTCACTTTACTGAGCCTTTTGAAGGCCAAGTGCCGGAGGAGCGACTCGAAAGCGCAGTACCGCTTCTGGAGCCGCTGCTTGACTATGGTTACGCAATTGGACTCATTCCGGATAATACGACGACATATCGCGATTTGCTTGATGCTCGCATTATGGGCTTCTTGCTGCCGCGTCCTTCTGAAGCCAGCGCTGCATTTCAGCGTTTGGCGAAGGAGCAGGGGCTAAAAGCAGCTACGGACGCTTTCTACAACTTGAGCATCGATTCGAACTACATTCGGATGGATCGCATTCGCAAAAACCTTTATTGGCTGCACGAGACAGAGTTCGGAAATCTTGAGATTACGATTAATCTCTCGAAGCCCGAGAAAGATCCGAAGGAGATTGCGCTGCTCAAAACGATGCCGCAGGCGAAATATCCGAAGTGCTTGCTCTGCGTAGAAAACGTCGGCTATGCTGGCCGTCCTGATCATCCGGCTCGTCAAAACCTGCGTGTCCTGCCGCTCACGCTGCAAGAAGAGCAGTGGTATCTGCAATATTCACCGTATGTTTATTACAATGAGCACAGCATCATTTTCAAAGGCGCACATGAGCCGATGGTTATTTCACATTCTTCATTCGCGAGACTGCTTGATTTCGTGGAATTGTTTCCGCATTATTTCATCGGCTCGAACGCTGATTTGCCGATAGTCGGCGGATCGATTCTAAGCCATGATCATTTCCAAGGCGGCCGCCATGTGTTTCCGATGGAAGCTGCATCAACAGATACGCTGTTTACTGACCCTAAGCTGCCGGGCTTGCGCTTTGGCATCGTGAACTGGCCAATGTCAGTCGTTCGGGTTAACGGGACGTCCAAAGCGGATGTTCATCGTGCAGCTTGCCATATTCTCGACGAATGGCGTAATTATAGCGATGAGGCTGTAGATGTGCTGGCATTTACGAAGCAGGCCGATGGCACAAATACTCCGCATAACACGATTACGCCTATTGCACGTCTACGGGACAATGGCGAGTATGAGATTGATCTAGTGCTTCGCAACAACCGCACGAGCGAAGAGCATCCGGACGGTATTTTCCATCCGCATCAGCATTTGCATCATGTGAAGAAAGAAAATATCGGCTTGATCGAAGTCATGGGACTTGCAGTACTGCCAGGACGCTTGAAGGATGAACTGGAGCAAATTGCAGCTTATTTGTCAGGGGCATCAGTTGCTGTTCCAGAAGAGCTTCATGCGGACTCTCATCCTCTCCATAAGCATGCGGAGTGGCTGCTAGCTCTAATCGATCGTTTTGGATCTTCAAATACTGCTGAACAAGCGAAAAAAATCGTTGAAGCTGAAACGGGCAGCAAGTTTCTAGAGGTGTTGAAGGACGCAGGCGTATACAAGCGCACAGCTGATGGCGCCGCAGCCTTTGAACGTTTCTTAACGTCTATAGGGCTCCAAAGAGCATAAAATAATAAAACCTCTATCCACGCGGGCCACTAGCGATTGGATGGAGGTTTTTGCTATCAAGCTTAAAAATGAAGCAATTTATATAATGTTTTATAATCATGCATTGTGAAATTATATTAATTTGTAAAGTGACAAAATTTATGGTATTTTTTATAGAATAAACAAACCTTTTTGAATTATATTTTTATTTCTCTATAAACTATTTATCGGAGGGGTCAAGATGTCCGAAAAAATGCTGCCGTTGGACGACTTTTTGCAGCTTAGCACTGATGAGCAAGTGGAAAAATTAAAGCGTTGGAAGATGGATTACACGCTTAAAGACATTCGGGAAGCTTGGAACTTCAAGCATTCCGCGCAATATTATATGCTGCTGAAGAAGCTTCGGATTTACGAAAGAGTTGTTAATAAATCAGATAAGTTTTATCCCGTCCAAGAGCAGCTCATAACGAGAACGAATGCTGGCGGAGAGCGCGGCTGGTCCGGCCAGTCTGCTTTCGCGGAGCGCAAGCTTCCGTCGGATAGCTTCGATTACCATTTAAATACGACGCTAAGCGGACCTGCACTTGCAGACAAGCTGGAGCGTATCGCACATTTTCTAAAAGGCGAGCACAAGGAAGTATCGATAAAGCTGTCTATAGAAGCTGCGGAAATAGAAGTGGAAGAGCTGGAGTAAATAAAAAGAACCGAGTTCGGCGAAGTTGCCTGGCTCGGTTCTTCTTTTGTAGAAAAATGAAAATAAATGTCTGATACTGGAATATTATGTTTGTAAATAGTTTATTGCAAACGCAGCTTTCCAAGCTCGGAAACGAGCGCTTCTACCTCGCTGATGCTGAATTTCTCTTTTGAAGCGACTACTTCGTACAGATCTTTTATATCCTCATATTTATTGAGATCAAAGTTAGAAGCCTGCATCGCTGCAGCGGAAGCCATTTTCAGCTTTGTCTTGATAACTTCAATCATAAACGCTACATTTTCTTGCGTTTGTAAGTTTAAATTCGTCATGGAGTGCCTCCTAAAGTTTTTGCGAGCCGAATTCGGCTTCGGAAATGGGCTTGTTCGAACGTTTTGCAATGCTGCAATTGTAACATGTTTCAAACGAGTATGACCACAAATTGAACAGTATCTTAAAATTGGATACAATTGAACAAGATACGATTGGCAATCGAAGACAGGGCAGGTGCAATACGACGGAACAGCTAACGAGCAGTGAATTGGAGTCCTTTTTTAGTGCCATTGCAAATAAGTATATGAATCGCAGCGGCATTGTATTTGTATGTATAGGCAGTGATCGTTCCACAGGGGACTCTCTTGGCCCATTAGTGGGAACGATGCTTAAGGAAAGAGGTTGGCCGAATGTCATTGGAACATTGGACAAGCCATGTGATGCACATACGGTTCAGCAAGCCGCTCAGTCGCTGCATAAAGATGATGTTGTCATTGCCATTGATGCATGCCTTGGCAAACCAACTTCCATTGGCCGTTTTATTTTGCACGAAGGACCGCTTGAGCCAGGAAAGGCAATCGGCCGCAGACTTCCAGCAATCGGGCATTATAGTATTGCAGGCGTGGTAAATGCTAACGGACCCAAGGCTTACTGGATGCTGCAAACGACTTCGCTTTACCAAGTGATGCGTATGGCAAGCGAGATCGCGTGCGCGGTAGATTCAGCTTGGGGCCAGCATTCGGACAGCTTTTCTTATGTTAATCAAACATTACAAATTCCATCCGTGTAGAGGAGCATGATCAAATGACAAATGAAAATAGTGAAGAAATATATTCAATCGCACAGCGTAGGCTTTTCTTGAATAACGGATTGGAGCTTGCCTATTATGATTCCCATCCGGATGACGGAGGCGCAGCGGATGGCATTAGCGAGGTTGTCGTTTTGCTGCATGGCTACTGCGGCAGCTCTTCCTATTGGGAGCATATCTTGGATGGGCTAGAGCAATCTGTACGGATCATTGCGCCAGACGCACGCGGACATGGAAGAAGCTCGGCGCCAAGTGATGAGGTTTATACGATGGAATTGTATGCGGAGGATATTGCTGAGCTGCTTATCAAGCTGCAAATTCATAATGCAGTATTGCTTGGACATTCCTTAGGGGGCTATATTACTCTTGCATTCGCCGAAAAATATGCCAAGAAGCTTTCTGGCTTTGGCCTGATCCATTCAACAGCGCTAGCAGATAGCGACGCTGCCAAAGAAAACCGTGATAAAGCAGCAGGGGCGCTCGAGCAACATGGCGTGAAAACATTCGTTGATGGTCTTATTCCTAAGCTGTTTGCTCCCGCTAATGTGGAGGCTTTGTCCGCTGAAGTTGAGCAAGCAAAGAAAATAGGCTATGGCACATCCCTGCAAGGCGCAATCGGCACAGCAAAAGGAATGAAGGCACGTCCAAACCGGACGCAGGTAATCGAGCAAACTGAGCTGCCAGTACTACTTGTTGCAGGGGTGTCAGATAAGGTTATTCCGGTGGAGAGTGTTTTTGCAGCATCCAACGGCTGGGCCGTGAAAGTGGAGCTTGGCAGCGCAGGTCATATGGGAATGATCGAAGAGCCGAAGCAATTGATCAATGCTATTCTTAGCTTTGTAAAGAATAAGCAGCAGTAGATTGGCGAGAGGGGGAACCAGATGTTTCAGCGCGATTATTTCATGCGAATGATTGAGCAAATGACAGAAGCAGTCGGTCAAATTATGAATTTGAGGCGAGAGCGCAAGCACGAGGAGGCTTTGCTCTACATCGATGAGCTTCTTGATACGAAGTTTAGGCTAAGCAGCAAGCTTATTCGTTCCCTTTCGGATGAAGACTTACTAAAAATGATGACCACGAACGGGATATTGGAAACGGATCATTTGCAAGCCATCGCTCTTCTGATGAAGCAGGAAGCTGAATTGACTGCCGACTTGGGACGCGAGGATGAGAGCTACATCGCGTATGTGAAGTCGCTGCATTTGTTTCTAAGATTATCGCTAGTAGATGCGGCGCCAACGATTACCGAGCCCCGCGAACAAATAAAGGAGCTGCTTGAGCGGCTGAAGCCATATGAATTGCCCCTTGCTACGAAACGTTTGTTAATGGAATGGCATGAAGCAGAAGGGCGTTATGACGCTGTTGAAAATATGATGCATGAGCTGCTTGAAGATAACGCGCTGACGAACGAGGAAGCAGAAGCAGCCTATAGACGAATGTTGCTGCAACCAGACGAGCGCCTAGAAGCGGGAGGGCTGCCGCGCGAGGAGATTGAGCAGGGAATTGAAGACCTTGCCAAGCAGCAAACAGACGATATAGCATAAGCGTACGTATAGTGAGCTTAGCTTCAAAACTGATTTAGGAGTGATTGGACAGCATGACGGAACAATGGCAGCAAGAAATTACGAAATGGATCACTGGCAAAGAGCTGCTGCAGGCTACGCTTAGCCAGCCGAAGCGGAAGGACGGAACCGCAGCGCCTAAAACAATCATTCGTCCCATTGAGATGAAGAACGGCTTGTTTTATCAATTTGAATATCATTTTGCAAACAAGGTTACGCATGACAATGTTGCAGAGCCGCAAGCGGCTGAGCGAGTCATCGATTTGCTGCAGGAGAACTATCGTCAGGCGCTTGTAAAAACGAGCGAGGCTGACGTTCAATTGCTCTTTAGCAAAAAAGGGAAAGCAGCTATTTTAAAGAAACCGCCAACTGGTGATTCGAGCAAAGCGAATTTGCAGCATAATCGGCAGAAACAGCGTATTTTGTCCGAGAGTCAAGCGGCCCCTTTTCTTGTTGAGCTTGGCATTATGACGCAGGAAGGGCTTGTCCACGCCAAAAAACAGGATAAATACAGACAAATCAATCGTTTTCTAGAGATGGTAACGGATGTGCTTGCTTATTTGCCAACGGACAGGGAAATTACGATCGTTGATTTTGGCTGCGGCAAATCTTATTTGACGTTTGCGCTTTACCATTTGCTTGCAGTGGAGCAGAAGCGGAATATTAACATTATTGGACTTGACTTGAAAGCCGATGTCATTGCTTTCTGTTCAGAGCTTGCGGAGAAGCTGGGTTATGACAAGCTTAAGTTTCTCGTAGGAGATATTGCTGAATATGAAGAGCTGCAAGCTGCTGATATGGTTGTCACTCTGCATGCATGCGACACGGCTACGGATGCTGCGCTTGCCAAAGCTGTTAATTGGGGAGCCTCCGTTATTATGTCGGTGCCTTGCTGCCAGCATGAGCTGTTCAAGCAGGTAAAGAATGATGTACTATCACCGCTACTTTCTCAAGGCCTGCTGAAGGAGCGTTTTTCCGCACTCGCCACGGATGCCGCAAGAGGAACTTTGCTGGAGGTTTTGGGGTATAAGGTTTCGATGCTGGAATTTGTAGATCCAGAGCATACGCCAAAAAATCTGCTCATTCGCGCGGTTCGTTCAGAGCAGCATGGGCTTTCTATGAAAAAATGGGAAGAGTATGAGCAATTTCGTCAGTTTTTGAACATTTCCCCGTCGCTGGAGCATATGCTTTCCGAACGATGGCCTAATCGCATCTCCAAATAATATTGCTTATTGGCGAATGCTACACTTTGAATTTTTTGAGGGTAAGCAATTGTCGATAGTATTAACATTTGCTACAATGGAAGAAGATGGCTATCAAATGAATGGGTGAACCGTATTGGAATGGATGATCTGGCTAGACTTTAGTATGTTTCTAGTGCTGCTCGGCTTGTTTTTCTACGTGTTTGCCTCCAGCAACGTTACGATTTTGCATCGTATGTATTTGACTTTGCATGTCGTTTTTATGTGTTGGACGCTTTTTCAATTTGCGTCCCAGACGACAACTTCTACGCTCTTTAGACTATTTTACGTTTCCATATCGTATGTAGGACTTTCTCTGCTTGGCATTGGATGGTTCGTATTCATCGTATATCTCACCGGCCAGTCGTATGTTATACGAAAGAGCCGGTTGTTCATTTTAGCGATGCCCGCGCTTATTTCTGTAGCTGTGGTTATCATTAACCCAAATGGCATGTTTCTACGAATTAACGATCAGCTAAGTCCGCTCAAGCAGCTAGAGCAAGGGCCGTTGTACTGGATTATGATTACGCAATTAATTGTTTATGTAACCGTTTCTTTTGTTATTATGTTTTATAAGCTGCGCGGTGAAAATTCGGTACGGCAGCGCACATTAATCAAAACCGCAATAAACGGCATGTTTGTACTCGTTTCGTTTGCGATTACAGATTTATTTATCAATGTTCTATTAATTGAAAAAATGAATCAATATATTCCGCTTATTTCAGTAGGAATGGCTGTTGCCGCTGTTTATTTGGTACATGCCATTAGACGGAACAAAGTACTCGATATTATTCAAACCGTACAAAGAGATGTAATGAATACGATGTCGATGGGGATTATCGTACTCGATGAGAATGATATCATCATTGATGTGAATAAAGTAATAAAGCCGATTCTGAGGCTGCGCATTGGCGACAAGTTTAATTCCGCTCATCTAGGACCGCAATTCAAAGGCGAGGTTACTAGAGATATTGCTGCTTTTTTTGAAGAGCAGAATAAGCGTCCGTTGGACAGGCTTGAGATTGAAATTGCAATTCAGCATGACAAGCATAGGCATATTATCGTACAGTCTGCGCCTATATTGAACAATAAGAAGACATTGGTAGGCAGAGTACTGACTTTCCAAGATGTGACGGAGCTTCGCCTGCTAGTCGAAGAAACGAATGTTCAGAACGAGCTGCTTCAGGATCGGAATCGCGATCTGCTTATTATGCAGGACGAGCTGTTTCAAGCGAATAAGAAGCTGGAGCATATGGCGATTACTGACGGTTTGACCGGCTGCTATAATCGGCGTTACTTGCTGCATCAATTGGAGCAAGAAGTGATTGCTAATATTCGTTATGGCATACCCTTCTCTATATTTTTATTTGACCTTGATCATTTTAAATTGATTAATGATAAATATGGCCACTTAATTGGTGATGAGGTGCTTTGCGGTACGGTTGATGCCGTTAGAGGAGTTCTGCGATTTACGGATATATTAGCTCGTTATGGCGGAGAAGAATTTACGGTGTATTTGCCGCATACCAACCGAGACCAAGCTGATCAGATAGCGGAGATTCTTATGGAATCGGTTGAGCAAAATAAAATAAACACGGGAACCTCGGAGGAGCCGGTATCGGTCACGATAAGCATGGGCGTAATCTCTATTGAACATGTTGATCCAACCGATTTAGTTGATCCAAAAGCTTTTTTAAGAGAGTTGCTTGCACAGGCAGATGCCGCATTATATGAGGCCAAGTATAATGGACGTAATCGGATTGTTAAACGAAAATTAGCCTAGCAGCCTGAACAGTATGTTTAGGCTTTTTCGTGTTTGCTGCATAGTCAGTTGGACATAGTTCTGATAAAATGGACTTGATCCGGTTACAATCGCTAAACTATCAAAGGCGGGAACTAATCTAATGAGAAAAATGCAGATTGGAATGGTCAAGCCGGGAGACAAGGTGGCTAAACCCATTTTTCAAGAAAACGGCAACGTGCTTCTAGGAGAAGGGGTTGAATTGAATGATCGTTACATCGATCGATTGCGGAACTTAGGCATCGATTTTCTATTCATAGAGGATGGGTTGACGGCGGATCTGATTCCTGAAGATACGATCCGTGATGAAACGCGTAAGCAAGCGGTCGATACTATTTACAAAACGATGAACTCCTTCAAAGACCAGACCGTAACAAAAGGGCGAACGATCGCACCGGATATGGGCCGCAATTTTCGGGCGGTATTCGGCCAAATTATGCAGGATTTATCCTCAAGACCAAACATGCTAGTTAATTTAACGAGCATTCATGCCATGGAAGGTTATTTATTTCAGCATTCCTTTAACGTGGCTGTGCTTTCAGGCATTATGGGCATGGCAAAGGGCTTTAATCGCAATCAGCTTGAAGAGCTTGGCATTGGCGCGCTGCTCTTCGATATCGGTATGACAAAGGTGCCGCCAAAGCTGCTGGCTCATACTGGCGGTTTATCGCTGGCGGAACGTGAAGTCATCAAAAGCCATGCGAAGGACGGGTTCGATATATTACGCAAGTATCACGATATATCTATCGTTTCTGCACACTGCGCGCTTCAGCATCATGAACGATTTAACGGATCAGGTTACCCGCGCGGGCTCAAGGAAAGCGAGATTCATATGTATGCTCAAATCGTAGGATTAGCGGACACTTTTGATGCATTAACTTCACCAAGGCCTTATCGCAAACGGTACACGGCAAGCGAAGCGATTGAGTTTTTATTTGCTGCCGGCGGCACTTTTTTTGATCTGGACTTGATTAAGCTGTTCTGTCGGCATATATCAATATATCCAGTTTCGACTTCGCTTTTGCTTAGCACTGGTCAAGTTGGTGTCGTTTCAGAAAATACGGAGCTCGCTGTCCATCGTCCCCGTGTACGAATTATTATGGAGCCAGACGGCACAATGCCGGCATCGCCTTATGAGATTGAGCTCAAGAACGAGCTTCATATTACAATCGTAAAGGAGTTGTAATTATTTTTTGTAGGAAATAGGCGCTATGTCTTTCGTGCTTACTTGAATATTAAACACAGATAGAAACCTTCCCTTAGAGGCAAATTGCTGCTAAAGTGGAAGGTTTCTTTTTTTGCAATAATGACAGAGTTGCTTTATATCTGGTACTTTTTAAGGTAAAATAATGAGAAATAGAGCTAATAGGGGGATGTGCGTACATTTATGGGATCATTACAGCACCACAAACTGTCCAAGCTCGAAGTGTTGCGAAGAGTGCTGTTTATTACACTAGGCGCTGCGCTCGTCTCAGTTGGGCTGGAAATCTTTCTAGTACCAAATCATATTATTGATGGCGGTATTGTCGGCATATCGATCATGGCCTCCTATTTAACGAAAGTGCCGCTTGGTCTTTTTCTCTTTCTTCTTAATCTTCCATTTTTGTTCCTTGGTTACAAGCAAATCGGCAAAACCTTTGCAATATCGACGCTGTACGGCGTTTCGGTCATGTCGCTAGGAACGTTTTTGCTTCATCCCGTACCGCCTCTTACGGTAGAGCCTTTTCTAGCTGCTATATTCGGCGGTGTCATTTTGGGCATTGGCGTTGGCATGGTTATTCGCTTTGGCGGATCGCTCGATGGTACCGAAATTGTTGCGATCGTGTTTAATAAGCGTATTCCTCTTTCGGTTGGCGAGACCGTTATGTTCTTCAACTTATTCATTCTCGGCAGTGCAGGCTTCGTGTTTGGCTGGGATCGGGCGATGTATTCGCTTATCGCGTATTACATTGCTTATAAATTGATTGATATCACGATTGAGGGCTTCGATGAATCAAAAGCGGTGTGGATCATTAGCGATGAAGCGAAGGAAATCGGCGCAGCGATTATGTCCCGTCTTGGACGCGGAGTTACTTACCTGCATGGCGAAGGCGGCTTTACTGGCGGCAGCAAACGCGTTATTTTTTGTGTCATTACGCGGCTTGAAGAAGCGAAGATGAAGTCGATTGTTCATGAGCTTGACCCTGTGGCGTTTCTTGCCGTCGGCAATATTCACGATGTGAAGGGCGGACGGTTTAAGAAACGGGATATTCACTAATGATGGTAGTAGGGCGTGTCTGAGAACTCTGAGGACAGCAAATTCTGCCGAATTTTCGTTCCATGCAAGGCGTGTTTGTGAAGGCGTACCAGGGGTACGTCAAGCAAACGGAACGAAGCAGGGGGCGAAAAGGCGGTGAAAGGTGCCACTGAACGGGTTTTCAGACATGCCCTAGTCAGTTTCTAAGAAATGCGAGGCCGATTTGGCTTGCACAACCACTTTTGCTTTGAGATGAAGGAGACCAGCAATTTGGATGAGTTTGCGAGTATTCATCATTGGACGGCAGGCAGGCAGGGAACTGCTTGGCAGCGCGAGCGCGGCGTGGTTATAGGGATAGGCGATGATACCGCCGTAGTTGATCCCGCTTCTGCTGCGGATGGCATTGCTGCGCCAAAGCGGATGCTGCTGGCCGTCGACACGATGGTGGAGACGGTACACTTCAAGCCGTCGACGATGCGGGACGAGGATGTCGGCTATAAGGCGCTTGCCGCCAATATTAGCGATATTGCCGCGATGGGAGGCGTGCCTTTGCATGCGCTCGTCTCGGTCAGCGTGCCGCCATCGTATACGCCGGAGCGAATGCGGAGGCTGTATGATGGGCTGTACGAGTGCGCCGAGCGCTACGGGGTTGCCATTGTAGGCGGCGATACGACGTCGGCGCCGGAGCATTTGGTTGTCGCTGTAACGGTGGTTGGCACCGTGGAAGCAGGGCGTGAGCTGTGTCGCTCGGGCGCTAAGCCGGGCGATGCGGTGTTTGTGACCGGCGCCGTAGGCATGTCGGCGGCGGGATTGCATGCGCTCCTTGCAGAGGAGGAGCGCGCGGTGCTGCAGCCCGCGGATTTCAGCGCGAGTAGGGAAGGTTTGCTTGTGCAGGCGCATCAGCGGCCAAATCCTTCAGTGCGTGCGGGAAGGCTGCTGCTTGAGCATGGGAGCTGTCGTTCACTTAATGATGTAAGCGACGGCCTCGCGAGCGAAGCATGGGAAATTGCTGAAGCGTCGGGGCTTCGCCTCGTGCTGTATGAGAAGCTTCTGCCAAAGAGCGGCAGCTTGGCAGCTTACGCTTCAAGCGTAGGAATAGATCCGCTGGAATGGATGCTGTATGGCGGAGAAGATTACGTCTTGCTTGGCACGATAGCGCCTGAGCATGCGGAAGCGATGCGAGCAGCTTTTCACCTTGAAGGTATTCCTTTTTTTATTATTGGGGAAACCGAAATGGGAGAGCCCGCTGTTGAGCTCATTCGACATGATCAAGCGTATAAGGAAAAAGAGTCGCTGCCTCATTTGGAGAAGAGAGTTTTGCTTAAGAAACGCGGATATAATCATTTTTCGACATGAACGGGTGAATAGCATGCAACAACAGATAAGCCATGCCACTTGGCTGGCACAAACGGAACAAGACACTGTAACGCTAGCCGAACAGCTTGCAGCTTGGGTAAAACCAGGTACATTGCTTGCATTGGATGGTGATCTGGGTGCGGGAAAAACTAGATTTTCACAAGCTTTTGCAGGCGCAATCGGTGTGAAAGGCATTGTGAATAGTCCAACATTTACAATTATAAAAGAATATGAAGGGAATCAGCTTCCCTTTTATCATATGGATGTCTACAGGCTGTCGCTGGAGGAAGCGGATGAGCTTGGGTTGGATGATTATTTTTATGGCGAAGGCGTAACGATTGTGGAATGGGCTAGCTTGATTAAGGAGCTGCTGCCAGCTGAGCGGTTGGAGCTGTATATTGAGCATCTTGGCGATGAAGCACGGCGTATACAATTGACCGGCTACGGTGATATTTACGCAGGCTGGTGTGAAGTTTTAAGCAAGTTAGGAGCAGACAGATGAGTAATGAGCAGAGAAATCAAACGGGACCGATACTCGCTTTAGATACGTCCACGGCGTCGATGGCAGCTGCTATCGTTAGCGGTCATGAGGTACTTGCGGAAATTCAAACGTTAGCGGAAAGAAACCATTCTGTACACGTTGTGACGCATATTCAAGAAATGCTGCGAAAAAGTGGCCTTGCTACTACGGACATCGAGGCGATTGCGGTTGGGAATGGACCAGGATCATATACAGGAATGCGTATCGCGATCTCTGTAGCAAAAACGTTGGCATGGGTATGGAACAAGCCGCTGGTGAGCGTGTCCAGCTTGGAGGCCATAGCATATGGTGCTTGGCATCAGCAGGTGAGCGGAAGTGCGGAGCTGGAGAAAGCGCGTAATGGCGAGCATTGGGTATTTCCGATTATGGATGCAAGGCGCGGTCAGGTGTATACATCGGCTTTCTCGATGACGGATGCGTCTGAATGGGCTCGCTGGCTGGATGATGGCGTTCGTATTATGAAGGATTTTGTAGATCAGCTTGAGCAGCGATTAGCGAATTTGCCGGCTGGAAGCATACGGAGCATCTCACTCGTCGGCGACCTGTCGCTTCACGAAGAAAGCGCGATCCGCTTGAAGCAGATTGGCGAGGCAGCAGGCGTTATCGTTCAGCTTCAACCCTTTATCCAAGAGGGCAAATGGATAGCAGAGCTTGGCCTCAAAAGACTGCAGTCAGGTCTATTAGAAGATCCGCATACTCTTATTCCTAACTACACTCAGCTAACTGAGGCTGAGGTCGTATGGAAGGCAAAGCAGGCAGGTGAAGCTAAGGCATGAAATTAGAAGTGAACAAACTCATTTTTCGAGCGATGACCATGGCAGACATACCCGCTATCGTTGCGATTGAACAGGAAGCCTTTACGAGTCCATGGACTGTGGAAGCATTCACGAATGAGCTCATGAACAACTTATTTGCTCGCTATATGATTATGGAATATGAGGATCAAATAATAGGCTACGGCGGCATGTGGGTTATTATGGACGAAGCACATGTAACGAATATTGCGGTACGCTCAGATTATCGCGGGCAAGGTTTAGGAAACTGCTTGCTTAATGAGCTTCAGCGGACAGCAGTTTTCTTTGGCGCGGTAAAGATGACGCTAGAGGTTCGTCCCTCCAATGAAATTGCGCAAAACCTTTATCGGAAATACGGTTTTGAGCCTGCCGGCGTACGCCCGCGGTACTACTCGGACAACAATGAAGACGCGCTTATAATGTGGGCTGAGCTAGACAAAGAGCGGTTGAAGGTAAGGGAGCAATGAATGTGAATCAATCGAAACAGGCAGTGAATGAACGGCCAGTAAATGATCTTGTTTTGGCGATCGAAACGAGCTGCGACGAAACGTCAGCGGCGGTTATTCGCGGTGGAAAACATATTTTATCGAACGTCGTATCCAGCCAAATTGAAATCCATGAACGATACGGCGGTGTAGTTCCCGAGATTGCATCACGTAAACATGTAGAGTCGATTACATTGATAATAGAACAGGCTGTCAAGGAATCAGGGCTGACGCTAAAGGATATGTCTGCTATCGCAGTCACACAAGGTCCCGGTCTTGTAGGTGCTTTGCTCGTAGGTATTGTAGCGGCCAAAAGCCTGTCTATGGCATTAGATATTCCATTGATCGGTACGCATCATATTGCAGGTCATATTTATGCAAATGAGCTCGTTCATGACATTATATATCCATGTATGGCGCTAGTTGTTTCGGGGGGCCATACAGAGTTAGTGCTGTTGAAAAGTGAAGGTGATTTCCAAGTCGTTGGCCGTACTAGGGACGACGCAGTCGGTGAAGCGTATGACAAGGTAGCGCGGGCGCTGCATTTGCCTTACCCAGGCGGACCGCATATCGACAAGCTTGCAGTCGAAGCAGAGGAATCGATTACTTTGCCTCGTGCATGGCTGGAACCGGATAGCTATGATTTTAGCTTTAGCGGCTTGAAATCAGCAGTACTAGCGGTTATTAATCAGACGAGAATGAAAGGTTTAGTCTTGAATGAGGCGGCACTTGCTCGCGGATTCCAAGAGTCAGTCACTGAGGTGCTCGTCACAAAAGCTCTGCGCGCAGTCAAACAATATGGTGCGAAGCAGCTGCTGCTTTGTGGCGGTGTGGCAGCGAATAAGGGCTTGAGGGCAGCTTTAAGTGCAAAGTGCGTGTCAGAACGTGTGCCTCTGCTCATACCGCCAAATTCGTTGTGTACAGATAATGCTGCAATGATTGGAGCAGCGGCTTATTTGAAGTTAAAACGGTCGCAATTTACAGATCTTGACATGAAAGCTGATCCTGGTTTATCCCTTGAGAGCTGGTCAGTGAGCAATATGCCGCATTCATTGGCCGAATAGGGGTTAATAAAAAATATTTTCAATTGGAATTGACAGACAATTTATTAGAGCATATAATAAGCAACAATACTTCAAACTTCAACTTCATACGTTACAAACGCAAAGAACAGGAATAGTAAAGCTTGTCCGGGAATGTCTGAAACGTCAATATGAATGTGCATCATTCATACGTCGTTATGATACAAGAGAGCTGCGGGATGGTGCAACGCAGTCGAAGGATGCTTGAAACTCGCCTGGGAGCGGAACAGTGGAAACGATGGCAGCATGAGTTCATGCTGATAGCCATGCAGGTACATTGTTACGGTTAACCACCGTAATCGGGTGCATGTGAGTCAACATCCGGAGTTGGCCATATGCTTAAGTTGGGCGTCCCTGCTCGTTTGCGAACGTATGGGTGTCAACAAGGGTGGTACCGCGCGGGTCATAATAACCTGTCGTCTCTTGATTCAAGAGATGACAGGTTTTTCTTGTTGTCTTGAAGTGAAGGATTTAACGAATTAATGATTATCAACAATCCATATAGAGTGAAAACGCAATGAACAGGAGCAGTAGAACAGTAGGCTGGCAAAATGAATTTCAAGATATGTTCATCAAAAGCGGATGAACGAATTGAAATCGTACAGAGAGCTGCGGGGTGGTGTGACGCAGTCGAAGCTGAGGTTTGAATCTCGCCTGGGAGCGGAACGTGGGAAGCAAGCTGTCATAAAAGACAGTTTTTGTCTACAACGTTACGGTTAGCCGCCGTCATCGGGCATTTAAGCGGGCTCGGTTCCCGCAGCAAGCTATTCAATATTGCCTTTTTGCAAGGCAGCATTGTTTAAGCTTCTGCAGCAAGAACCGGTCAATTAGAGTGGTACCACGGCAGCGTAAGCGCGTCGTCTCTTACAAGGAGACGTCGCGCTTTTTTTTGTACCCAAAAATTAAAAAAATACATCCAAACGAATCCCTAGGAGGAATTAACAATGACAAACGAAATGAAAAAAATCCAAATTTTTGATACAACTCTTCGTGATGGCGAGCAGTCACCAGGTGCTTCGATTGATCCTGAACGTAAAATTATTATTGCACGCCAGCTTGGCAAGCTTGGCATTGATGTTATTGAGCCAGGTTTCCCGGTTTCCAGCCCAGGCGAATTCGCGGCTGTACAGCAAATTTCACGTGAGCTTCAGCATGTAGAGATCGCAGGTTTTGCGAGAGCGGTAAAGGTTGATATTGACGCTGCAGTGAAAGCGACACAGGATGCAGCACGCAGACGCCTTCACTTGTTTATATCCTCCTCCGATATTCATCTTAATCATCAGCTTCGCAAATCTCGGGAAGAGGTCATTAAGATTGCGAGAGATATGGTTGCTTACGGCAAGCAATTCGTAGATGAAATCGAGTTTTCTGCAATGGATTCCACACGATCTGGCAGAGACTTTGTCATTCAGCTCGTTGAGGCGGTTATTGCGGAAGGTGCGACCATCATTAACCTGCCTGATACGCTTGGTTATGCTATGCCAGAGGAAATGAGCGAACTGTTCCGCGCGGTGCGCAAGCAAGCCAGAGGCGGAGAAACGGTGAGATATAGCGCCCATTGTCATAATGACCTAGGCCTTGCTGTAGCTAACAGTATTTCGGCTATTAATGCAGGTGCCACGCAAATTGAAGTGACTGTAAACGGGATTGGCGAACGCGCGGGCAACTGCTCTCTAGAAGAGCTGGTTATGGCAATAGAAACGCGCAAGGATGCTATCCAAGCAGAAACAAACATTAAAATTAGCGAAATTTATGAAACCTCTCGTTTGGTTAGCCGCGCGATGCATTTCCCGATTGCCTACAATAAGCCAATCGTTGGCCGCAATGCATTCCAGCATGAATCGGGCATCCATCAAGACGGCTTGCTGAAAAACCGCAACACGTATGAAATTATGGATCCGGAAGCGATGGGCATTTCGCGGAACATGATTATATTAGGCAAACATTCCGGCCGCCATGCGATTAAACATCGCCTTGCTGAGTATGGCATCGATATGACAGAAGTGCAGCTGCAGGATGTGTACGATAAATTCAAGGAAGTCGCTGATGCTCAAAAAATCGTGACAGATGATGAATTGATTCGTATCGCAGGTGAGCTGACACAGACGCAGCCAGATCCATATGTACTGGTTGATCTGCATGTTCACGCGGGTACGCAGCCTTCACGTACAGCGACGGTTACCATTCGTGAGAATGAGTTTGGTGTAGAACAATCTTATATCGCAATGGGAGGCGGCCCCATTGAGGCAGTGATCCATGCCATTCAACAAGCGATTCCAGTAGCAGCGGAGTTCGAGGATTTGGAGCTTCATTCGCTATCAACTGGCGAGGATGCGCACGGTGAAGCGGTCGTCAGCATTATTCATCAACAGAAACGATTCCGCGGTACATCCATTCATAGTGATATTGTGCTTGCAGCTGCTCAAGCCTATGTTTCAGCGTGCAATCAAGCAGTTATGACGACAGGAAGCAGAGTGGTAGAAGAAATCCAAGCTAAAGCTGCCAACTAATTTCAGATAAGGCCAACGGATTGCTTTTCCCATAGTAGAGTGAGTTCTCTCTATTATGGGAATAAGCGCTGCTGTCGGCATAAAACCTCAAGGAGGTATATGCGATGAGTAAAATTATTCAATATTATAATCAGTTTGATGAATGGGGGCGTCTCGATAGAGCGCCCCTTGAGTTTATCGTCAACTGGCATTTTATTCGAAATTACTTGCCTGCGCGTGGACATATTTTGGATAATGGCGCCGGGCCCGGAAAATATGCGATGGAACTAGCTGATAGCGGCTATGATGTCACGTTAACAGATTTGACCCCAAGGCTGGTACAATTAGCCGCTGAGAAGGCAGAGGAGCTTGGGCTTACAGATCGTTTTAAAGGTTTCCACGTTGCAGATGCTAGAAGCTTGAGCTCGTTTGCCGACGAGACATTTGATGCTTCATTGATGATGGGGCCGCTCTATCATTTACAGAAGGAAGAGGATCGTGAACAGGCGGTTAAGGAGCTATATCGTGTAACACGGAGCGGAGGTTATGTGTTTATCGCCTTTATGACACGTATTAGGCATTTGCTTACTGCTCTTGCTTATCCGCAAAGCTGGAAGCCTCTCGATTCAATGGATGAGATTCAGCAGTTTATGGATTCGGGCGTTTTTAATCATTCAGATGAAGGCAGATTCACGGGAGCCTATTACTATGATATCGATACGATTACGCCGTTTATGGAAGCGCAAGGATTTGAAACGGTCAAGTTGATTGGTTCCTCCAGCGTTGCAGGAGCCCTTACAACGGAGCAGTTCGATTATTGGAGGTCTCAGGGAAACAAACAATTCTCCGATTACATGCAAATGATTTATGATTCTGCTGAAAATATTCATTTATTAGGCTCAGCTTCACATTTGCTTTACATCGGAATTAGAAAATAGCAATAAAAAATTACCAAAATTAGTGTTGTGCACAAAGTTATCCACAAAGAGGCTTCGTTTTGTGGATAAAAGAGTGAAATGCCCGAAAACACTGGATTTACGAAAGATCAATATTGTGAACGGAAAGGGGATATTATTTGCGGTGTATAACTGTGGATAATGTGCATAACGTGGATAAAATAAATAAATGTAAGAAATTGTACCTATAAAACGACGGATTCCGCTAAAATGCTACTCTTATACGTAGGTACTATCGACAGAATTAACTAACAATTTATACAGAACTGTTGATATCTCTGTGGATAATGGTGATTGGTTGTTTATAGCAGCTTTTGGAATCATTAGTAAGCTTCCTATTGTTTTGCGCTAGCATTGCGGTCACGCAAAAAAATTGCGTGAATTACTAGACAGGTTTTCGGTGAAAAAGTTAACGGTATGCGTTATCTTGAAACTATGACGCATACCAAAACATAAATCTCACCTTATAGCTTTTAGTGATAGACAATGCTTAAGTGTGAATGGAGGTTAACCAAGGAATGGATAAGCAAACGATCATTCAGGTAAGCTCGGTCAGCAAGTACTATGGTGCGAATAAGGCAGTGGATCAGGTTTCCTTCAAAGTAAACGAAGGTGAAATATTCGGTATTATCGGTACGCACGGCGCGGGAAAAACGACGTTGCTAGAGATGATAATGGGGATTCGTATGCCCGACCAAGGCAGTATACGGATCTATGGACATGATGTGGTGCTGGATGCAGAAAAATTGAAGGAAGACATCGGAATTCATCTGCAAAGCACAACCTTAGTAGATAAAATGAATGTTCGAGAGGCAATGGAGCTTTTCCAAGGTTTTTATAAACGGAAAAATAATTTGGATCACATCATTGAACAGTTTGGGCTTAGTCCATATTCGGATAAACTAGTTAAACGTTTATCAGGCGGTTGGAGACAACGTACGGCACTAGCTATCGCATTGGTGAACGATCCAAAAATCATATTTTTGGATGAACCCACAACAGGACTGGATCCGCAAGCCAAACGTGATTATTGGTCACTGCTGCAGATTCTTAGACAACAAGGGAAAACAATTATTGTCGCTTCTCATGATATGGAGGAAATTCAGCGCAATTGCGATCGCGTATGCGTGATGCGCAAGGGAGAATTCATTACTTGCGATAACCCGTCTACACTTATTGCACAGCTGCCTGGTGGCGGCATGACAATGGAAGCCGTTTATATGCATCACGCAGTTGAGATGAATGGGAGTGTCAGCATATAAGAAAAACAAAAACTAAAAGTATGTTTATTGCACATGTATTCCTCAAGGAGGGCTTTTTAGTAAATGGATCATCGAGATCGCATCGAAAGTCCGTCAGTCGAGCGCAGAAAACTATTGGAGAAGAGAATGGAGATGATTACAAACTTAATCAATCAAATGAATGAGGGGGAGAGTCAGAAGCAAGAAGATCAAAAGCAAAAAAAACAAAAGCGCAGAGGCGACTGCAACGGCATAAGGACACTACATCGGTTAGGACGATTTGTAACTGTATTTCAGCGTATGTTTATGTAACGATTTAGTAGTATAATATAATGATCTTGATTTGGCGGAGGATCGATTGTGAACGATTGTATTCCACTCATTGGTCAACACATGCGTTTATTGGTTCAGCGTTTCTTTACAGCTGAGCCTCTTGCACGTTATGCAGAGCAGTTTATTGCGGACAAGCTTGAAGAGACGATTCGATTTGGTCAATTGACGGTTATTCATTACCGCATGTTTGGCGGAAAAGGCGAAGACCCCATAAAAGCAGCTGCTGCAGTCGAACTATTTATTTTGGCGTCGGATATATTGGATGATTTGCAGGATCAGGATGTTCCAAGCAAGCCTTGGATGAAAGTCCCAATGCCTATAGCCATTCATGTAGCATCCTCTCTACTAACCTTGTCGCAGCAAGCAATCTTATGCAGCACTTCTAATCATGAAATACGATTGGCACTCACAGAAATGATGAATGCGCAGCTTCTGAAGGCCGCAAATGGTCAAATGCTTGATATTGTGAATGAAATGAACGACGAGGAATCCTATTTGGATGTCGTAAAACAAAAGTCTGCTACGCTTCTTCAACTAGCGTGTATGGCCGGCGTAATGTTGGCAGGTCGCCCTTGGAATGAAACCGTTGCGGAATATGCGCTAGAAATAGGTATTTCAGCTCAAATTCAGAATGACCTCCGAGATTTGCTGCGATGGGATGAAAAAAGTGATTTTCTTCAACGTAAATGCACTTTGCTTACTCTGTATTTAATAGAAGGAGAAGCAGAAGAGGATCGCTGGATTAAAGAGTATTTTGAGGGTCGGTTAGCTTCCGAAGAAATTGCGATGAAAAGAGAGCTTTTTCTTGAAACCTGTGAAAGAACAGGAACTATATTATATGGCTCTGTCATGAGTCGGATGCACTATAATCGCTTTGAGGAATTAGTAGACTCCATACAGGAAATAAGTCCTTGGAAAGCGGAATTTTTGCACATAATAAACTCTAAAAATGCATAACAACAAACCACGCAAAACCTCTTTCGGTAAATACGAATCACTTTTGCGTTTCCTGTCGTATCTATTCCTGTTATAGTAGAGAAGAAGAAAAGATTACTAATATAGTAGTAGAGAAGCGGAGGAGTTAATATGTTAAAAGAAGCTATTCGTCAGTTGGTAAGCAACACTGAAAAAATGTCTATGGCTATGGGTGGACAAATGCAAGTAGCAGGTGTTTCAGTTGCTGAACAACGCGCTCTTCTTGGCGAACTAAAGAACAAAAACGAAAAAAATAGCGGCTACGCATACATGTGGAATTAGCATACTGATTTGTAGGGAAGGAAGAGGAGTGCATGAGACCTAACTTATTTAACCGAATTGTTGCAATCCTCTTCCTGTTTGTCTTGTTAGGTTCTGTTTTATATTTAACCTCGGTAATCGTAAGAATTCCTTCAATCGGTGCTGTACTAGTGGAGGAGCCAGGTAATCGTTATTTTGTTAAGTCGATAGAACCAGCGGGACAAGCGGATGTAAAAGGTATTGAAATAGGCGATCAGATTTTAGAAATAAACGGTAATTCAGTACAGGAGTTTGAGTATGTAAAGAAATATAATTCAATTGAATCCGCAGATTACGTTCTTGTTTTACATAAGGATAAAGTTACACAGAAAATTGAGTTTCCCAAGGGGTGGACAGGCGACCATTCGTTATGGGAGCTGCTGATTCAGTTGTATATCCCTGGTGTTTCACTCATTATTTTTTGTGCATTTTCAGGATTTTTGTATGCAAAACGAAGGAACGATAAGGCTGTAATCATTCTTATTTTGTTTTTTATTTCGATTGGCTTAAGTTACTATAGTTCTGCAGCATCAAGTCGAAGCGATTCTGTAGGGCTTACTATTATTTATTTGGTTCTACCCAACATACCATTGCTGTTTATGAGCTTCATGAACATTTATTTAAAGCGATTCGATGTTCATTTTATTAGTAAATCAATATTGAACACTTTATATGGGATTGTGGGTTTTGTAGGGATCATAAGCTTGATTTATATCTGGACAGATTTGGCGTCAAACAATATCTATACCTATATTCAAATAGCCTATAGCAGTTCTGTGCTGATAGGTAATTTTGTATGCGTTTATATGCTTGTGCGAAAGTTTATAAAGCATCGGCGTACAAAGTTGCATTCTCTGTTCACAATCACGTTGATCTCGCATCTAGTTGCTTTTACTCCGTTTGCATTAATGAACCTGCTTCCTCAAATTATTGGTAAGGACCAAGTTTTTCCAGCCGCTTTTACTGCGCTATTCCTATTCTTATTACCTATCGTTTATTTCTATCTGTCTACCTCAAATCAATTATTTGATATTGACTTTATTCTAACTAGATTTAAATATTATACGGCGCTAGCCTTTATTCCAGCTGTCATTGTGGCGGCACTTGTAGCGTTTGTATTACTAGGAGAGAACAATCCGTCATGGTCCGCGTGGTTTGGCGTATTTTTTGTCATTTACATCGGAATGACGTTGTTTTTATATGGGAAGGAACAAATTGATCAAAGGTTCAGACCTAAGCTCTTTAAGGCGATGTATAGTTATCAGGATAGTCTGGATCGTTTCTCGCGAAAAATCGCTAGAGTAATGAAGCAAAGCGATTTGGAAGCTGTGCTTAAACAAGAGATTAGTGATCTGCTGCCAGTTAGTCGGATTACTTTTTTACTTATTGAGCAATCGGAGAATACCGTATACCCGATGGGCGATCATCCTGAGGAACTTATCACTGCTGAGTTTTTGCTCGGAACTGTAAATTCCTTACAGGTAGGCGAATTAATCGAGCTGCCTTATGGACTCGGTCTCGTAATAGGCAGACAAAGGTCAAGGTACCATATTTTGTGGATCGGCATGAAAACCAATCATACGCGCTTTAATTCGGACGAGCTTCGTTGGCTTAAGACGATGTCCAATTATTCCAGCATCGTATTTGAGAATCTATATTTAATTGAAGGTTTAATTGAGGATTTAGAGTCGGAGGTTCGCAAAGAGCATTCAACTTCACCATGGGTGCTGCGCCTTCTATTCTGTTTGTCTGAGAACGAGAGAAGAAAACTTGCTGCTGACTTGCATGACTCAGCTCTGCAAGATCAGCTGCTTTGGTACCGGAAGCTTGAAGCCATTATGATGGACTATCCGATTTCGAATAGTTTGGGACGCGAGCTGGAGGATATTAAAGAAGGATTGCTCGATGTTATCCATCAAATTCGTGAAACTTGTAATGAACTGCGTCCCCCGCTTTTGAAGGAGATGGGAGTAGTCGAGGCTGTTGAATCGATTATCGAGCATACTCAAATGCGTGTTAACTTTGCAGTGGATTTTCGTGCAAAATCATTTAATCGTCCGCTTAACGAGGAACAAATTACGGCGATTTATCGGATCGTACAGGAATTGCTGCGTAATGCGGACAAACATTCTCAAGCTAAATTAGTTGTTCTTGAGCTTGAGCTGCGCAAAGGAACGATATATTTCCGATATCAAGATGATGGTGTCGGTATGGATGTAAATCAAATGAGTGTTTCTTTTGAACATATGGGCTTGTCAGGCATTAAAGAGCGGGTGACTGGTCTGGAAGGTGACATATCATTTTATTCGGAAAGCGGTAACGGCTTAGAGGTTGTCATCTTGCTGCCAGAGATCATGACAGCCGGTAGATCGGAGAGGGGTATATCGCGTGATTCGTATCTTATTAGTTGATGACCATCCTTCTGTCGGAGAAGGAACCAAAACAATGATTGAACAAGACAGCGAGATGTCGGTATCGGTCGTTTTGTCCGCCATTGAGGCGCTCGATATTGTACAAATCCAGCAATTTGATCTCATTTTATGTGATTTGAATATGCCTGGCATTAGTGGATTGGAATTAACGAAACGTCTTATTCAACAGGATCCGGAGCGCAAGGTTATTATTTACTCGGGCTATGAGATTGGCTCGCATTTTAACTTGCTGATCGAATCAGGCGTCTCTGGTTTTATTTCCAAGACAGTATCAAGAGAACAGCTTCATAATGCGATTCGATGTGCCATGAGAGGGGACACGGTTATTCCAATCACCCTGTTAAAGCAGCTTAGAAGGCATGAAGTAACGATCGGACGGACAGAAGTAGCTGTTGAAGATGTGTCTATTAATGAGAAAGAACAGACCATACTACATGAAGTAGCTACTGGAATTAGCAATAAAGAATTGGCAGCTATGCTTCATGTTAGCCAGCGAAATGTCGAATATCAGCTGTCGCGTATATTTGATAAACTCAACGTGCGGTCCCGCTCGGAAGCAATTAAGGAAGCACAGCGTTTAGGCTTGATCAGCTTAGAACAATACTAGTATTAGGTTAGATAACTCTAGGTTGTTTAGGTGGTTAAGTAGGATAGGAATGAATAAAACCGGCAGCTAAAGGATTATCCTTAAGCTGCCGGTTTTAATTGATTTACGAAACTTACATGTATTGTTCCCATTCCTCATATGCGGTCGATAGTGAGGTTTTAACAGCTTCAATGGCAGCTTGAATTTCTTGAATACGGATGTAATCATTAAAAATCGCAGGATCAGTGAGCTGTAATTCCAAATCGGTTATTTGCTGCTCCAGCGTAGCGATTTCCAGTTCTAATTGTTCAACTTTACGCTGCCGTGTACGTTCTTCACGTTTTGCTTGCTTGTCCGCCTCATAAGAGTTGGCAGGTGAAATGTCGGATACGGCTGTTGTTTTTGAGTTTGAAGCCTGTTTTGACAGTGCTTCGAGCCGAGCTTCTTCGATTTCACTTTTTTTCTCTATCATTTCGTCATAATTTCCTAGGAAATGATCAGTACCTGACGACTTTAGTTCGACAATTCGTTCAGCCATCTTGTTTAAGAAGTAACGATCATGTGAAATGAAGAGCAAGGTTCCTTCATAGTCAAGCAGTGCAGCTTCAAGAACTTCTTTGCTAAATAGATCGAGATGGTTGGTAGGCTCATCCAAAATAAGGACATTGGCCTCTGCAAGCATAAGCTTCGCTAGAGATACACGTGCTTTCTCACCGCCGCTAAGGGAAGAAATTCGCTTGAGTACGTCTTCGCCGCTAAATAAGAAGTTGCCGAGCACCGTACGAATACGTGCCTCCTCCATATGGGAGTAACTGCCCCAAACCTCTTCAAGAACAGTATTTTGACCGTTCAGCCGCGTTTGTTCTTGGTCATAATAGCCGAGTTTGACGTGAGTTCCAAACTTAATTGTACCTGTAGTTGGTTCATTTTGACCGACAATAACCTTTAGCAGTGTGGATTTCCCAATCCCGTTCGGACCAATTAATGCAACGGTTTCACCACGAGTAAGCTGGAAGGATACATTTTTAAAGATAGGTGTGTCCTTACCTGGGAAAACAACGGAAACCTCATTAACAGCAAGTACGTCTTTGCCTGTCGAACGCTCGATTTCAAATGTGAAATGTGCTTTTTTCAAATCACCCTGCGGCTTGTCCAGGCGATCCATTTTGTCCAAAGCTTTCCGTCTGCTTTGTGCACGTTTGGTCGTTGAAGCTCGAACAATATTTCGTTGAACAAATTGCTCCATACGCGAAATTTCGTCCTGCTGTTTTTCGAATTGACGCATGTTGATTTCGTACTCGGCAGCTTTCAGCTCCATATAGCGGCTGTAATTTCCAGTATACCGCTTGGAGGTATGACGCTCGATTTCGATAATCGTTTGAGCAAGAGCATCTAGGAAGTAACGGTCATGGGATACGACCAAGATGGCACCCGAATATCCGCGCAGATAGGACTCTAGCCACGTTAAAGTCTCAATGTCGAGATAGTTGGTAGGCTCATCAAGCATGAGCAGATCTGGTGCCTGAAGCAATATGCGAGCGAGTGCGAGCCGTGTTTTCTGGCCGCCGCTTAATGTTGATATTAAAGTGTCAGCTGGAAATGTTCCGAAACCCATACCGTGAAGAACACTGTTAATACGCGTGTTGACCTCGAAACCGCCTTGCTCGCGGTACCAATCTGAACGCTTGGCATAGCGATCGAGTATGGCTGTATAACGTTTCTCATCCTGATGAAGTTCGGGATCTGCAATTTTGACTTCGAGATCACGAAGCTCTTGTTCTGCTTCAATTAGATGCGAGAAAACGGCAAGCATTTCTTCACCAATCGTTCGATTGGATTGCAATCCGCTATTCTGAGCGAGATAACCAATTTTAGTTTCTTTGGCTTTATGAATAGCGCCAGAATCTGCGGACATTTCGCCTGCAATGATTTTGAGCAGTGTAGACTTGCCTGCACCGTTCACACCTACGAGACCAATACGTTCTCGTTCCAGCACTTGCATCGAAATATTGGATAATACGACATTTACGCCGTAGCTTTTTGTTACGTTAGAAACCTGCAGCAGCATTTTGAAACCTCCAACAAATAAATGGTAAAGAACGAATGCTCATACTACATATTAGTGTACCATAAACGAGCGCTAGCATTGGCGAAAGTTGCACAACAATGTTAAACTACAATTAATGAAAGAAAATGATGGGAACTAGAATAGGTGAATGCTTTTGGTTGAACCAAATCAACGGGGCGATAAGGCTTACATACGAAGTCAGATAACAATAAAACGAAATAAATTACCAGTCGAGCAGCGGCGATTATGGTCAGAAGCAGCTTGCACGAAAGCGATGGCTTTTATCGAAAGCCATTCGGTCGGCGCGTTTATGGTGTACGTGTCTTTTCGGAGCGAGCTTGATTTGTCGGGTCTCATTGAATGGGGCTGGCGAACAGGGCGAGAAGTCATTGCGCCAAGATGCATCGCAGCAGATCGTTCCATGGAGCTCTATACCTTGCGTAGCTGGGATGATCTGATACCTGGTTCATATGGGATTATGGAGCCGAATCCGAATACAGCGCAGCCTTTTAAGGACAATTGTGAGCTGGGTGTTGTGTTTGTGCCGGGACTAGCCTTTGACCTTCAAGGGGGCCGGCTTGGTTATGGAGGCGGTTATTATGACCGCTTTGCTGAATCATTTCAAAACAATGCTTCTAAGCCGTACTGGCTTGGAATAGCGTTCGAGGCGCAGCTCATTGATGAGGTGCCACTCGAGGGGCATGATTTGAAAATGGATGGCTTGATTACTGAAAAAAACATGTATTTATTTTAGAGGAAATGCAGCTGAATGATTGCCAAGCGAGCTATGAACGTTAAAGGCGAACCGTTCATTAGCGCTAGAAGGAGCGTTTGAGGTGGAGTTGACACATTTTAACGAGCAGGGCCGGGCGCGAATGGTAGACATCTCTGACAAGGAAGTCACTTCCCGCACGGCAGTCGCTCAAACAAGAATAACGATGAACCGAGATACATTAGAACAAATTAAGGCTGGCAAGATTGGGAAGGGCGATGTACTGGCTGTTGCTCAGGTTGCTGCAGTTATGGCTGCCAAAAAAACGTCAGATTGGATTCCAATGTGCCATCCGCTACCGCTCACAGGCATCAATGTGGTTTTCAGCGATAACGGAACGGATGAGCTTTACATACAAGGTACAGTAAAGACAACTGGAAAAACCGGCGTGGAAATGGAAGCACTGACAGCCGTGTCTGCCGCAGCTCTAACGGTCTACGACATGTGCAAAGCGCTGCAAAAGGATATGGTTATCGGTCCTACGCAGCTGGTTTCAAAAACGGGCGGAAAAAGCGGCGATTATCGAATTTCGTCAAACCCATGAGCGAAATAGGAATGGGAGGAATGGTATATGCGGTGGAAAGTAGCAATTTTGACAGCAAGCGATAAAGGATCACGTGGAGAACGTGAGGATACGAGTGCCCAGGTTATCCGTGAATTGGTTGAGGAAGAGCTGGGTGGAGAAATAATTGATTATCGGATTGTACCGGATGAGCAGGATGAAATAATGGCAGCCATCATAGAAATGACAGAGTACTTCCATGCGGATCTTGTGCTTACGACGGGAGGCACAGGTCTTGCAGAGCGCGATGTTACGCCCGAGGCAACGCTCAAGGTTATTGACCGTGCAGTTCCGGGTATTGCGGAAGCGATGCGTATGGGCGCTCTCCAAAAAACAAGAAGAGCAATGCTCTCAAGAGGCGTCTGCGGCATAAGAGGCAGCTCACTAATCGTTAACTTGCCTGGGAGCCCAAAGGGCGTACATGAGAGCTTAATGGCGATCATGGATCAATTGCCGCATGCTCTGGGCATTTTATCCGGAGAACTGGGGGAACATAGCGTATGAGTCAGCAGCAGCATCATGCAGAGAACGGAACGGAGCAGCATGGATCGACTACGCTAAGAGAAGTTTCCGTATATGATGCGATCGGGCTGCGACTGGCTCATGATTTAACGCGAATTATCCCAGGCCAGTTTAAGGGTCGATTGTTCAAAAGAGGCCATGTCGTGGTAGAAGCGGACATACCTAATCTTCTCGATATTGGCAAGGAGCATATCTATATTATGGAGCTTGGAGAAAACGAGCTTCATGAGGATGATGCAGCCATTCGAATGGCTGAAGCGTTGTATGACGAGAAACTCGTTCTTTCAGAGCCGCATGAGGGCAAGGTGAGCATTAAAGCAAACCAGCTAGGCCTTGCGGAGATTGATAAGGCGTTAGTTGATGCGATTAATGAGCTGGGTGAAATTGCATTAGCAACGATTAAGGCAAAAACAGTCGTTAAGCCGGGACAAGCGCTGGCTGCAACAAGAGCCATTCCGCTTGTCGTACCCAAATCGAAGGTGGAGACGGTGGAGAGGCTTGCAGCCGAATACCGTGAAGCGAATGGCGGAGCTTCACCGCTGCGCGTTCGCCCTTTCCGTAAATTTCGCGTCGGTTTGTTGACGACGGGCGGCGAAGTTTTTAACGGAAGAATTGAAGATAAATTTGGTCCGGCAGTAAGAAGCAAGCTTGAGGAGCTTGGATCAGAAGTGGCAGAGCAGCGATTTGCACCCGATGATCGACAAACAATTGTCAAGGAAATACACTATTTGCTTGCACAACGTTATGATATGATACTAGTGACTGGCGGAATGTCGGTAGATCCCGACGATCGCACTCCTGGAGCCATAAAGGAAACAGGCGCGAATATCGTGAGTTATGGAACTCCGATGCTGCCAGGCTCAATGCTGCTTATTGGTTATTTAAACGGAGTGCCGATATTGGGGCTTCCAGGCTGCGTCATGCATGATCCATATACATCATTCGATGTGCTGCTGCCGCGGATTCTAGCGGGAGATACGATTGTTCGTGAAGATATTGTCAGCATGGGATATGGCGGCTTAAACAGCTGTTAAGTATGAGCTGCTTAATAATGATGCTGCTACATAAAATTACGAGGAGGTTGGCAAATGTCAGGAATTGGTGCAACAGGTGTTATACTGCTTGTGTTGGTTGCTTTGCTACTATTTGGACCAAACAAGCTACCAGAACTTGGACGTGCATTCGGGCGGACATTGCGTGAGTTTAAATCCGGAGCAAGAGAGATCATGGATGATGATGATCGTGACCGTGACCGCAAGGACAAAGATTCGAGCCGTGTTGAAGTGAGTCGCTCGGAAAATAGTGATAAAGACAATAAGCGGCTGCCGGATTAATCGGGCCCGCTTTTTTCTTGAAAAAAAGTTTACCGCTAGGCGAAGGAGGTATCGTGCAGGTGGGATCGGAAGGAAACAGCAAATCGGAGCATAAATCACGTAAAGCGCTTCTTCGAGAAGAAGGGTTGATGCCGCTTTTGGAGCATCTTGGCGAGCTGCGCAAGCGGATCATTTACGTGCTTATTATTTTAACGTTAGGCTTAGTCGTCGGACTTATATTTGCACAGCCTACCTATAACTTTCTAATGAGCCAGAAGCCTGCTAATACAATTTCGTTACATACGTTTTCCCTTTGGGATGGCATTGGCATGTATATGAAATTTGCATTTGTCATCGCTTTAATTATTTCTTTGCCTGTTATTGCATATCAGCTTTGGGCATTCGTAAAGCCGGCTTTGCGCAAGAACGAGCAGCGTTCCACACTTAAATATGTTCCGTTTGCACTAATCATGTTTTTAATTGGATTGGCGTTTTCTTATTTTGTCGTCTTTCCACTCGCTTTTAATTTTACAAGAACAGTATCACAGCATTTAAATCTTGAAGAGACATATGGCATCGCGCAGTATTTTACGTTTATGTTTAATCTGCTCATTCCGATATCGCTGTTATTCGAACTGCCGCTTGTCATCATGTTTTTGACAGCTATTCGTTTAGTGAATCCACAGCGGCTGCGCAAAATGCGCCGTCTAGCGTATTTCATCATGGTGCTTATCGGAGTTATGATTACACCTCCGGATTTCATATCGGACATATTAGTGGCAATCCCATTACTCGTTCTATATGAGATTAGTGTGTTCTTATCAGGCTCGGTACACAAAAAGCAGCTTGCCGCTGATGCAAAATGGGAAGCGGAGTATGGCGAGTCAATGTCTGAAGCATAGGAAGAAGAAGGGGAATGTCCTCTTCTTCTTTTTTTATATAAGAAGCTTATAAAGGGCTTATAGTTCTCCGTCAAAGCTGCTTTAGCATCCAGAGGACGCCGAAGGCGTTTTTGAGTGGTTGACAAAAACGTCATTTCCGCATAATATTTAAACAGTTGTTTAAAACAATTGTTTAAATAGAGAAAACGGGAGTGGATCATATTGAAAAATGCACTAATTGCTTTTATGAAACGTCCAACGACTATCGTTGGTATATTTACGGCAATCATGTTCCAGGTTATTTTTTCGGTCATTTGGATGACAGGTTATAACGGTGTTACGGACCGCGTACAAAATTTGCGTATTGCTATTGTGAATGAAGATGCACAGATGGGACAGAAGATTGCTGGCAACCTTGTTCAGAACTTGCCTTTTAACATGAGTGAAATCAGCAGCATTGATGAGGCGAAGCAGCAGTTGAATGAGCGTGAACTGCAGATGGTTGTATGGATACCGGCGGATTTCTCTCAGAAGGCTTCAGCAGCCGATGGTACAGCCTCCATTCAATATGTAATAAACGAATCAAATCCAGCACTCATTAAAAGTATTATGAGTGGTGCAGCCGGGCAAATAACAGCAGAAGTAAATAAACAGGCCGTAACGGGCGGCATTCAAACGGTACTTGGCAACATGCAGCTGCCAGCAGAGCAAGCTGGAGCAGCGGCACAAGGATTGTCAGAGCGTGTTAAATCTGAAATTCAGTCAACGAACGTAATACAAGGAATGAACAATCAAATGGTTCCGATGATGCTGGTGCTTGCTTCTTATGTCGGCGCGATGATCATGGGTATGAATTTTGAGCAATCGTCCCTTTCACTAGGAGCAACAACAAGCAGATGGAAACGTTTCGGCGCAAGAAGCGTAATTAATGTAGGAGCAGGTGTTATTGTTTCGTTAGTAGGTTCTTCCTTGCTTGCTGCATTTGGCGGTCAGATGGAACAAGGATTTCTTCATATTTGGTTGTTCCAGCTGATGTTCGTATTAACATTTATATTCGTTTCGCAAATGTTTATTTACTTGTTTGGTTTAAGCGGCATGCTGTTCAATATTATTTTATTGTCGGCACAGCTTGTTACTTCTGGTGCGATCGTACCGCGTGAATTGTTATCCGACTTTTACGTCAAGCTTGGTGATATTCTTCCAGCGACGTATGCCGTTGAAGGTACGATGAATATTTTGTTCGGCGGCCCAGCGGCTACAGCTGACTCTTTGTCACTTAGCGTTATTGCTGTCGTTGCCTTTACGGTTAGCGTAGCTGCGGTGGCGCTGAAGCGCCAAGCCGCTCCTGTAGTGCAGCCTACAGCAGTTATTGCAGGGCAAAAAAGATAATTCAACTGCAGTTTGCTGTTGGCTTAGAAGTGGTTCAAAATAAAAGATATTGTTTTTTATGGGGGCCCGTCATGACAACAGGAGAAGCGGATATTAAAATTAGAATATTGTCAGCTGCCAAAAAGCTGTTTGCGGAAAATGGCTTCGATAAAACGACCGTTAGGCAAATATGCGAAGAGGCTGGAGCTAACGTTGCGCTTGTCTCGTATCATTTTGGCGGGAAAGAAAATATGTTCTATGCTTTATTTGATTATTATTTTCCAAACAATCAAATTGCCGAGCTAGACCCCATGCAGCTAGATCCGGTAGAGGGTGTTAGACTTATTGTTCGTGAGGTAACTAATTTCCGCTACAGCGATTATCAATTAATTAATATTATTCAGCAAGAAGTTATCATGAACACGGATCGTATTGAGAAGATACGCAAGCATGTGATGCCGATGTGGGGGAAGCTCCGCTACTGGCTCAAAGAGGGCAAGGATCAAGGTTTATTTCAATTCAACTCCTTAGATAACACCTTGTTTTCCATTATCGGTACGTTGCTCTTTCATCGGAATAGCCAATATTGGGCTATCTTGCATGAAGAAGAACGTTCATCACAGGAAGCAATCGTCGAGGATTTAACCTTATTTATTTTGGGTGGATTGTACTATAGAGGCGAATAGCTGAAAACCATGAAATACCGTGCGCGAGAAATCGCCGTACGGTATTTTTTTTTGTTACAACCTTCTGCTATTCATAAACTACTGGTACAATTTAGGTGCAACGATTATGAAAGTATGGAGTTTCGCATAATGCCCGTTTAGTATAAAGCCAGCAGCTGCGCAGGCAGAATAGGAGCGAGATTATACAAATGAAACGTGAACGGATACAGGAGATTTTGGAGCAGCATAGGAAAAAAGGGCTGACGCTTCTTGCCTCAGGCGGCGAAACGCAGAAGCCAAGTTCGCAACTGTGGAATCAGTTCATTAATGAACAGCTCCTTGAAGAGATTAAAATGGAAGCCGATCGCTTCATGCTTACCCCTAATCCCGAGCTCACCTACTCTCTCTTTCGTGTTTATGGAGATACGGGAGAGCGCTTAGCTTATGAACGTGTATATTTTGAAAGGCGAAAAAGATTGAATTCGTATGTCATTATGGCGCTGCAGGACCCGGAAAATACAGACTACGAAGTTGCCGCTCTTAATATGATCTGGTCGGTTTGCAATGAGTTTACTTGGTGTCTGCCTGCTCATTTTAATGAAGGATCAGACAGGCTGGACATCGATTTATTTTCGGCGGAGACCGGGTTTGCACTAAGTGAGATTAAGTTGTTATTAGGCGACCGTTTACCGGATTTGCTGCACAAGCGTATAGAGGCTGAGGTAGAGAATCGCCTATTCCGTCCTTTTTTGGAGCAAGGCCCATTCGGGTGGGAGACAGCGGATCACAATTGGGCGGCTGTATGCGCAGGTTCGGTTGGGGCAGCGGCGCTTTATCTCATTGAGGATTCGCATAGGCTGTCGCAAGTGCTGGAACGTGTGCTTCATTCGCTTGATTGTTATTTGAGTGGATTTGGCAATGACGGCGCGTGCGCGGAAGGTTATTTATATTGGCAGTATGGTTTCGGATATTATGTATATTTTGCTCAGATGTTAAAAAGGGCAACAGCTGGAGAAATCAACTTATTTACTTCGAATAAGGTGAAGGAGATTGCACTTTTTCAGCAGAAATGTTTTACGGGAAGCAGCACGGTCGTTAACTTTAGTGATTCGCGTCCTGAAAGCGGTATATTTATGGGGCTCAGCTGTTGTCTGCATCAGGAGTTTGCAGAGGTCATTGTACCGGATGCGAGCCTTAGAGCGGAGTATGCTGCTGATCATTGCGGACGCTGGGCGCCGGCGATTCGTAATTTGATGTGGGTGAAAGAAGAATGGATGGCGGCGACTGAAAGTAAAACGATCTGGCCTGCCGAGTCCTATTACTTATCTGATGTGCAGTGGCTTCTGTCCAGACATGCAAGCGAGAACGGCGGCAACTACAGCTTTGCGGCAAAAGGGGGCCATAATGAGGAGCCTCATAACCATAATGATGTGGGCCATTTTATCGTACATGCGGATGGACAAGCTTATTTAGCAGATTTGGGCAGCGGAAAATATACGGCGAAATATTTTGGCCCGGAACGGTATTCGATTTGGTGCAATGGCTCTCAGGGTCATTCGGTTCCTATTATAGACGGCTCTCATCAGCAAAATGGGGCTTCGTTTCGAGCGGCAGTTATGGAAGCGTCAACAAATGCGAGTAGGGATAAGTTTGCGCTGGAAATCAGCTCGGCATATGGACATTCCAAGCTGGAGCGAATGGAGCGCCGATTCCTATGGGAAAAGGAAAAGCTGCCGCGCCTGACGCTGACGGATACGATTTGGATGATACCAAATGGAGAAGAAGCTGATGCTGAGCGGCAAGTTACAGAGCGGTTCATTACGTTTCTTGTTCCTGAGCTGGCGGAGGAAGGTCGAGTGATTTTAACAGGACAACGCCAATTGTTCATTAATTATGATCATCAGGTTTGGAAGCCGGTCGTTACCGCAAGGAGCGATATCGATCATTATGGCGTTGAGCGATTCTGGTATACGCTTGATTTTGAATGGAAAGCAGCAGTTGAAGTGCCGTTGATTGCAAATTTTATTTTTCAATTTGAATCATAACTACAATATTCGATGCGAGGAGCGAGTAAGGATATGGAGCAGATCAATTGGGTAAATGAAGCTTGGGCAAATGTACATGAGAAGGTTACGAGAACGAGCAATCGGATTGGTGCAAGATTTCCGCATGCAAGCGTCGATGGAACGTATGTGCTTGAGGCGCCTCAGTGGTGGACAGCTGGTTTCTGGCCGGGCTTGTTATGGCTGCTGTATCGTGATTCAGAGTCGAAGGATGATCGATATAAAGATATTGCCGAGGCATGCGAGCAGCAATTGGATGAAGTATTGTTCGGATATGATCGCTTGGATCACGACATCGGCTTCATGTGGTCGCTAACGAGTGTAGCCCGCTATAAGCTGCTTGGTGAAGAGCAATCCCGTAGACGAGCGTTGTTAGCGGCTAGTGTACTCAGCGGAAGATTTAATGTAAAAGGAAATTATATTAGAGCTTGGAATCCTTGGGGCGAAGGAGACCGCAACGAGGGCTGGGCGATTATTGACTGCATGATGAACCTGCCTTTACTCTACTGGGCAAGCGAGACAACGGGAGATCCAAGATTTAAGCATTTGGCGATGGAGCATGCGGATACGGTGCTGGAGCATTTTATACGGACGGACGGTTCGGTTAATCATATTGTAGTCTTTGACCCGCATACGGGTGAATTTGTAAGTGTGAACGGCGGACAAGGCTTTGCGCCAAACTCAGCGTGGTCGCGCGGAGCATCGTGGGCGATTTACGGAATGGCACTTAGTTATAGGTATACGGGCGAGGCTCGGTACTTGGAGGCGGCGAAGCGGGTTGCTAATTTCTTCCTTGCGAACTTGCCTGAGGATTTCGTTCCGCATTGGGATTTCCGCCTGCCATCAGGTGTAGAACGTTATCGCGACACGTCAGCTGGCGCTTGTGCTGCCTGCGGTCTGCTCGAAATCGCAAGCTCAGTTCCTGCAGAAGAATCGGAGCTATATCAAGCGGCTGGCGAGCGAATATTACGTTCATTGTACGAGAATTACGGCGCATGGGATGATGAGGCGGAGGAAGGCTTGATTTTGCATGGGACAAGCCATTATCCAGAGCGGAGAAACATTGATGTGCCGCTTATTTATGGCGACTATTTCTTCGTAGAAGGTTTAGCGCGATTAAGAGGGGATTCCTCGACATTCTGGTAGAGGAGAGGTAACGAACATGCAAATCGAAAGTGGATCACAGATAAACGAAACGCTTCCTATGCGCAAATACTGGCTGGAGCAGATGCTCGCTATTGGCGAACCTGTGCTTAACGCCCTTGCGGAGCGCCGTCTTAAAGAGACGATGCCTATAGAAATCGCAATAACTGCTGGAGAAGCTGGTGACGAGAAAGCAGCCGCTGAACTTAAAGCTGACCGAGCGAAATTCACGCATTTGGAAGCGTTAGGACGCCTTTTATCCGGTATGGCTCCATGGCTTGAGAATCAGTACATTAATGGACACGAAGAGGAGCTGCGAATTCGTTATGCCGCGCTTGCTCGTGAAGCAGTGGATGCGGGCACTGATCCAGCTTCGCCAGACTATATGAACTTCAGCGATGGTTACCAGTCGATTGTCGATGCTGCTTTTTTGGCGCTTGCGATATTGCGTGCTCCGAAAGAGCTTGGTGAAAAGCTGGAGCATCGTGTGAAAGCAAATGTAATTACGGCGCTGAAGCAAACGAGATCGAGAAAGCCTGTCTTCTCGAATTGGCTGCTTTTTGCAGCAACGATTGAAGCGGCGCTGCTTAAGCTTGGCGAGCGTGACTGGGACCCGATGCGGATCGATTACGCGTTGAAGCAGCATGAGCAGTGGTATTTGGGTGACGGCGCATATAGTGATGGTCCGGATTTCCACTGGGATTACTATAACAGCTTCGTTATTCAGCCGATGCTGGTCGATGTGCTTGCCGCAGCAGGTGATGAGCACGAGGAATGGCGAGCCATGCAGGGTGCTGTTGCGAGCCGTTCACGGCGTTATGCAGAAGTGCTTGAGCGGCTAATTGGAACGGATGGAACATACCCGCCAATTGGACGTTCGCTTGCCTATCGTTTCGGAGCCTTTCAAAGCCTAGCTCAGCATGCCCTAAATGATGATTTGCCGGCGTCCGTCACAGCATCTCAGGTACGCTGTGCGCTTACCGCAGCGATTCGTAGAACACTTGAAGTGCCAGGCAATTTTACAGCGGATGGATGGCTTACAATCGGCTTCTGCGGACATCAGCGAGATGTTGGCGAGCGATACATATCAACGGGAAGCCTCTATTTATGCGCTGCGGTGTTCTTGCCGCTTGGCCTTGCAAGCGAGCATCCATTTTGGAGTGGAGCGGACGAGGCTTGGACTTCTAAAAAGGCGTGGTCAGGACAGGCTTTTGGCATCGATGCGGCTTTGAAGTGAATTTTTACTGATCCTGAGGTAGTTTTAAAAAGACATTTCTGTAGGGAAACGATCTGAACATTATCGTATTCTCAAGATATAGTTGGCGCATAATAATAGCTTGAGCGAATGACTATGGACGTGCCAATCTGCACAAAAAAGATTTAGTTCCTTCTGCCTAGTGTAAATAAACGGAAAAATGAAACCAAGCACTTGAAATTAATAACGAAAATGAGTATGATAAAAATAGTTGTTAGCACTTGAAGGTTTCGAGTGCTAACGAGAATATAAGCAGCGACAAATTTTGAAGGAGGCTATTTTCAATGATCAGACCTTTGGGTGAACGCGTATTGATCGAAGCAATCGCGAAAGAAGAAACAACCGCTAGCGGTATCGTATTGCCGGATTCGGCGAAAGAAAAGCCGCAAGAAGGCAAAGTGATTGCAGTTGGAAGCGGCACGCTGAAAGATGGTGTTCGTATTGCTCTTGAAGTCAAAGAAGGCGACCGCGTTCTTTTCTCCAAGTATGCAGGCACAGAAATCAAATACGATGGCAAAGAGTATTTGATTATGAAAGAAAGCGAAATTCACGCGATTTTTGAATAACAACCCGCTTAGGGTCACATAGAAGGCAACACATAAACTAAGCAGTTCTACTTAAACTATTTTGGGAGGTTTCTGTTAATGGCTAAGGAAATTAAATTTAGCGAAGACGCTCGTCGCGCAATGCTGCGCGGTGTTGATGCACTTGCAAATGCAGTTAAAGTAACACTAGGTCCAAAAGGCCGCAACGTGGTACTTGAGAAAAAATTCGGAAGCCCGCTTATCACAAATGATGGTGTTTCCATTGCAAAAGAAATCGAGCTTGAAGATGCTTTTGAAAACATGGGCGCTCAACTTGTTAAAGAAGTAGCTACAAAAACAAATGACGTAGCTGGTGACGGTACAACTACGGCAACTGTTCTTGCACAAGCGATGATTCGCGAAGGCTTGAAAAACGTTACAGCTGGCGCTAACCCTATGGTTATCCGCAAAGGCATCGAGAAAGCTGTTAAAGCTGCTGTTGAAGAGCTTAAAGCAATTTCGAAACCAATCGAAGGCAAACAATCGATCGCACAAGTTGCTTCGATCTCATCTGCTGACGATGAAGTAGGCCAACTTATTGCTGAAGCTATGGAAAAAGTCGGCAACGACGGCGTTATCACTGTAGAAGAGTCGAAAGGCTTTGTTACAGAGCTAGAAGTTGTTGAAGGTATGCAATTTGACCGTGGTTATGTATCTCCATACATGATTACTGACACTGATAAAATGGAAGCTGTCCTAGACAACCCTTACATTCTTATCACTGACAAAAAAATTACGAGCATTCAAGAGATCCTTCCGGTTCTTGAGAAAGTCGTACAATCCGGCAAGCAATTGCTAATCATCGCTGAAGACGTAGAAGGCGAAGCTCAAGCTACTCTAGTAGTGAACAAACTTCGTGGAACATTCACTTGCGTAGCTGTTAAAGCTCCAGGCTTCGGTGACCGTCGTAAAGCTATGCTTCAAGATATCGCTGCTCTAACAGGCGGCCAAGTGATTACAGAAGAGCTAGGCCTTGAGCTTAAATCAACTGGCGTTGAATCACTAGGTTCTGCTCGTCAGATCCGCATCACTAAAGAAACAACAATCATCGTTGACGGCAGCGGCAACTCCGCTGACATCGTTGCTCGCGTAAACCAAATCCGCGCTCAACTGGAAGAAACAACTTCCGACTTTGACCGTGAGAAGCTTCAAGAGCGTCTTGCAAAATTGTCTGGCGGCGTTGCAGTTATCAAAGTTGGCGCAGCTACAGAAACAGAATTGAAAGAGCGCAAACTACGCATCGAAGATGCCCTCAACTCCACTCGTGCAGCGGTTGAAGAAGGTATCGTATCGGGCGGCGGTACTGCCCTCATTAACGTATACAACGCTGTTGCTGCTGTTAAAGCAGAAGGCGACGAGCAAACAGGCGTTAACATCGTTCTTCGCTCCCTTGAAGAGCCGCTTCGCACAATCGCTGCGAACGCTGGTCAAGAAGGTTCGGTTATCGTTGAGCGTCTGAAAAACGAAAAAATCGGCGTAGGCTACAACGCAGCTACTGGAACATGGGTTAACATGTTCGAAGCAGGTATCGTTGACCCTGCTAAAGTAACTCGTTCAGCATTGCAAAACGCAGCTTCCGTTGCAGCTATGTTCTTGACAACTGAAGCCGTTGTTGCTGACAAACCTGAGCCGAAGGGCGCAGGCGCTGGCATGCCAGATATGGGCGGCATGGGTGGAATGGGCGGCATGATGTAATAAGGGGTTAAATCCCTTATACATCAAGGGTTTTCGTCAGTGAAAATCCTCTTTATCATTATCTTATAACTTTGAGACCTTCCAGATTATTCTGGGAGGTCTTTTTGCGTTTATCGAAATACAACGTGAATAAGGATATTGGAGAAGAGGGAGGTAATCGCTGCCAACGGGGCAACTGCCTATGTGAATATTAAAGCCAATTTACAAAATGACAATAATGTAACATAGGAACCCTTAATTGTTAGGGGAATCGATGGTCGTTTGCCTATCTGTCTTTTAAGATATAAGAGGCAGAGGAGCTGGTGTGAAATGAATTTTTTAGAAGAAAATATTCACTTATTTAGACTGGTTAATGACCTAGGGAAACAATATCCATACTTAAATCCTGCTATGGTTTTTATTGCTGAGTTTATGGTGTATTTCTTGGTTTTAGGTGTTGTCTTCATTTGGTTTACTAGACATAAACAGAGTAGAATGATGATTGTTTGTGCAACTATTACTTTTGTATTTGCTGAAATCATTGGGAAAATAATAGGCAAATTTCATTCGAATAATCAACCATTTGCTGAGTTGGCAAATGTTAATAAATTAATTGAAAAAGCAGTTGATAATTCTTTTCCAAGCGATCATACCATATTGTTCTTTTCATTTTGTGTATCCTTTTGGTTATTTAGAAAAGGCTGGTGGTTTTTATGGGTTATACTAGCTTCCCTTGTTGGTATTTCTCGTATTTGGGTCGGTGTCCACTATCCAGCAGATGTCCTAGTAGGAGCTATGATAAGCATCATTTCAAGCTCAATTGTTTACCTTGTTGTTCCTAAGTTAAGCTTGACTCAGAAATTGCTAGGGGGCTATGCGAAATGCGAAGAATTGCTTCTATCACCACTAACTAAATCGAAAAGGAATAGATCAAAGGAGTATTAAGAGGAAATAATGCACATAGAAAAAGATAATAGATCCAGTCATTTATCAGGCTGAGAAGCCTATAGGAAAAAATAAAGCCAAAGATAGAACTGTCGTTCTATCTTTGAATCTATATTGAACAGAATTATTCTAAAATGTCTCTGCGTTTCAGTACATTCTCGACTTTATGCAAATGAGCTTGAATGAGCTGGCTGGCCAGCTCGCTGTTTTGAGCTAATATTGCATTATATATGGATTGATGCTCTTTTAAGAGAAGTGTGGAAGAGGACTTGTCTTCGAAAAACCACAGCTGACGAGTTTTTCCCATTGTTTCGGTTAGCTTAGAAGTAAGTGAACTCATTAATGTATTAAGCAGCTTATTATGTGAGGCAGCCGCTATAGCTAGATGAAATTCGATATCCGCATGTTCACTCATTTGTGTATTATTCATTTCCAACGCTTGCTCCATTTGTTCAATAATCTGCTTTAAGTTCTCTAGATCCCTATCATTTCGACGCTCGGCAGCGAATGCAGCACTGCCGCTTTCAAGCCAAATACGAACTTCCAGTATCTCTTTTACACTTTCCGATTCCTCGAATGGATCTCGCGAGTTGCTCTGCAAGGTAGGCAATACTTTATTGACAAAGGTACCTCCGCCATGCTTTACATCTATCCAGCCTGTTGCCTTTAATGCGCTCAATGCTTCACGAATTGTGGAGCGGCCTACTCCAAAGGAGGTACTCAAGTCAACTACGGACGGTAGTTTTTGACCAGGTTGTAAGAGACCTTCCTCAATTTGTGAGAGAATGGCTCTTCGGACAAGCTCATGTCCTTTTTCAGTTTCTACCTTTATCGGCTGCATAGAGCTTTAAACCTCCCGAAAATAAAACTATAGACTATACTGTACAACTTTATTACACTATAATCAATACAAAGTCATCAGATGACCTGCTCAATTTGATTATGGAGGAATCGTTCATGTTGAATGAAGCTGTAGTTAGACCATTACGAGATATTGTAGGAGAAAAATTTTTTCGGACAGATCAGGAGGCGTTAATCGCACATTCCTATGATGGAACGCCGATGTTGCAGGCTTTGCCCGATGCAGTTATTTATCCAGAATCAACAGAGCAAGTTTCAGAAATTATGAAAATAGCTAACAGCAATCTTATTCCGATTGTAACAAGAGGCTCGGGTTCGAATCTTTGCGGTGGTACAGTACCATTGCAAGGCGGAATTGTGATGGTTATGCATCGCATGAATAAAATTATTGAAGTGGATATGGAAAACTTAACGGCTATTGTCCAGCCTGGCCTAATTACTGGACAATTCATTTCACATGTTGAAGGGCTAGGACTATTCTATCCACCAGATCCAAGCAGTATGAAAATATCTACAATAGGCGGCAATATCGCTGAATGCTCAGGCGGTCTAAGAGGCTTAAAGTACGGAACCACAAAAGATTATGTACTCGGCTTAACTGCTGTGCTGGCAAATGGCTCAATCATCCGTACTGGCGGGAAATTGACTAAAGATGTCGCTGGGTACGATTTGACGAAACTGTTAGTAGGCTCTGAAGGAACTCTTGCTGTTATTACAGAGGCGATTCTTAAGCTTGTGCCACTGCCAAAAACAAAGAAAACGATGGTTGCGATGTATAAGGATATTTATGGTGCAGCACGTACGGTATCAAAAATTATTAAAAATCAAATTATTCCAGCAACTTTGGAAATATTGGATAATCCGACTATTCGGGTTGTTGATGACTTCGCGAAAATCGGTTTGCCACTAGATATGGCCGCGATCCTCATTATTGAGCAGGATGGTGAACCAGAAATGGTTGAACGCGATATTGAAAAAATACAACTTATTTGCAAGGAAGAGCAGGCGGATCGCATTGAGGTAGCAGCGGATCGTGAAGAAGCAGAAAAGCTTCTGACAGCTAGACGCAGCGCATTTACCGCACTCGCTCGCCTGCGCCCGACGACGATACTTGAGGATGCTACTGTACCTCGTTCTAAAATTGCGGAAATGATATTGCGTACAAATGCAATCGCCCAAAAATATAATGTGAATATAGCGACCTTTGGGCATGCAGGTGATGGAAACCTGCATCCAACCGCAACGACTGACGCACGTGACCACGAAGAAGTGCATCGTGTTGAGGAGGCATTTGCTGAAATTTTTGAAGCTGCAATCGAACTCGGAGGCACGATTACTGGTGAGCATGGGGTCGGCGTTGTGAAAGCCCCTTATTTGGAATGGAAGGTTGGAGAAGCGGGAATTGAAGTAATGAAAGGAATCAAAGGCGCTTTCGATCCATTGAATATTTTGAATCCTAGTAAGATGTTTGCTAAGGAAGCGAAGAAACGGGTGGTGGTGCAGCATGGCTAGTACTACAGGAAAACCGATTATCGAGCATGCTAATCCTCTTGCTCGTACTTTATTAGAGAAGCTTGACTACGATCAGTTAACAAATTGTATGCGATGCGGCTTCTGCTTGCCTGCTTGTCCGACATTCCATGAAACAGGTATGGAGCCTGCCTCTCCACGTGGACGCATTGCGATGATGAAGGCAGCTGTTGATGGACTAATGGTTCCAGACCAGCAGTTCCAAGATCAAATGAACTTATGCTTAGGCTGTCGTGCTTGTGAACCAGCTTGTCCGGCAGATGTAAAGTATGGTCAATTAATTGAACAGACGAAAGAAGCGATCGAGGAGCACGCAACGCATTCATTGCCGATTAAAATTATTCGCAAGACGGTTTTCAAACATTTATTTCCGAAACGTAGCAGCTTGAAGCTGCTTGGAGGCTCGCTTGCGGTCTATCAAAAATCCGGCTTGCAAAAAGTAGTGCAATCAACCGGTGTAATGAAGCTGTTTCCTAAACAATTATCTGAGATGGAGTCTATCTTGCCATCTGCCAGTCCAAAGGGTGTAGTTGAGCGTCTGGGCACTTTTTATCCTGCGAAGGGTGAACGAATCGCCAAAGTTGCGATGTTCCGCGGTTGTATCATGGATGTTATGTTCGCAGATACGAATGTGAATACAGTTGAGCTGCTGTCTGCTGCGGGCTTCGACGTATATATTCCTGAAAGTCAGGTCTGCTGTGGTGCGCTGCATGCTCATAGTGGAGAAATGAATGACGCTCGCGAACTGGCAGCTGTAAATATCGATATATTCAAACAGCTCGATGTCGACTTCATTGTATCCAATGCAGGCGGTTGTGGTGCGCTGCTCGTTGAATATGACCATCTTATGCAGGAAAATAAAAAGTACAGCGAGCCAGCAAAATGGTTTGCTTCAAGAGTGATTGATGTCAGTACATTGATTGTAGAAAAGGGACGTGTACCGAAATTTGTACAAAAAGCAAGTTCTCAAGATGCCCGAAAAATCAAAGTGACGTATCAGGATTCCTGTCATCTGCGCAATGTGATGAAAGGCTCGAGCGCCCCCCGTAAATTAATGAGGGAAGTAGTTAACGCTGAATATGTTGAAATGGGCGAGTCTGATCGCTGCTGCGGCTCTGCTGGCATATACAATGTCGTACAGCCTGAGATGGCAGGTGCCATCCTTGAGCACAAAATGGAACATGCGAATAACACACAAGCAAGCTATATGCTAACGAGTAATCCAGGCTGTCTGCTTCAAATGAAGCTTGGAATAGAAAAGCATAAGCCTGATCAGACGATGAAGGCGATGCACATCGTTGATTTTTTGCATGAACGGATGATTGTATCAGAGTAACAACTATTAATTATAAGTTTGTCAAAATGTATTTTGCTATTGTATTAGGTTGTCTAAATTGTTTATGATATTATTTAAGGTGTTAATTAAATCTTGAGTAGGTAGATTATGAGTTTAAATGACAACATATTAATTAAGATTCGTGAAATGAGAGAAAGCTTTACTCCAGTTGAACGATTGGTTGGAGATTACATTTTAGAAAATAAAGAAGAAATCCCTCATTTATCGATTAAGGAATTAGCTCAATCTAGTAAAACAAGCGATGCATCTGTCCTTCGTTTCTGCAAGACGATGGGGTACAGTGGATACCGCAATTTTATTGTGAGTATCTCCGCTTCTTTGGGCTCTCGTGATGAGGATCCAAAGGCTCAATATACAGATATTCAGCCGGGTGATGATCTCTCGACAATTATTTCAAATATTTCTTTGAATAATTGCAAATCCATTGAGGATACGCTTAGTGTCATCGATCGAAAAGAAATTGCAAGAGCTGTAGAATTATTATGCCATAGCAAGCGAATTGTTTTCTTTGGAATAGGTGCCTCAGGAATCGTTTGTATGGACGGGGAACAGAAGTTCTCACGAATTAATAAGATGTGCCATGCCTATACGGATGGTCATAGTCAGCTCACAGCAGCAACGTTACTTGAGAAAGATGATGTTGCCATTTTCATTTCCAACTCTGGCGCAACTAGTGATATTATTGATGCTCTGATCATTGCTCAAAAGAACAAAGCGAAATGTATTGCGATTACGAAGTACAATAAAAGTGAGCTTGCTGTGCGAGCGGATATTGTTCTTAGTATATCAACACCTGAAATTACAATTCGCAGTGGTGCGATGGGCTCACGTATTGCTATGCTTACGATTATCGACATCTTATTTGCTGGTGTCGCAAGTGCAGAATATGAGGAAGTAAAAACCTACTTGACAAAAACGCATAATATAGTGAAGAAAAAACTGAGATATTAGGTTCTTCTTTAATGAATGGGGAAGAAAGGGGCTGTCCCAAAAGCGTTAAGCTCACTGAAGGGATAGCTCGCTTTGAACAGAAATATTGCAAAATATGAAAAATAGCCGTACAGGGTGGTCTATTCCTGTACGGCTATTTTTTTCTTTTGGTCTATGGTTGCTTTCTTCATCAG